>JAVHQX010000062.1:0-3547 GCA_036171355.1 Patescibacteria group bacterium
ACCCTCCCCTCCGGCGCGGCCCGCGGCGCCGCGCGCCGCGGTGGCGGCCGTCTTCGCTTCAGGAGAGGCGTACCGCACGACGGACCCCGCGAACTTTCCGCGTTTCGCCGGCGCCGCGGCGCGCGCTTCCGCGCCGCCGCCCTTCGGCATAGCGCGTTTGGGGACCTCGGGGATGAAGCACTGCACGACCGTCGCGGGCGACGCGACGTAGTGCGTCGCGGCCCAGGCGAACGTCTCGAGCAGATCGTCGGGCGCGCGCTCCAGGGCCGCCAGTCCCGCGATCGGTTTGACGTTCTTCGCGTCGATCGCCGGCGTTTCGTTCACGCCGATGACAAGTCCCGGCACCTTCCTCCCGCGCCAGGGCACGATGACGACGGAGCCGCGTCCTACCGCCCCCGCGAGTTCCGCGGGCACCGCGTAATCGAAAGGCCCCGTCAGCTGGCGGGGAAGCTTGAGCGCGGGAATGACGGAGGCGTACGGCATGAATGGCCGAGTAGTTGAGTGGTTGAGTGGCGGAGTGGCCGAGTGGTTGTTGCGTCACCACTTAACCACTTTACCACTTCACGAAGGTCGTCCCAATAAAGAAAAACGCCCGGTTCGGGCGAAACCTCGTGGCGGCGCAAAAGGTCCGCGCCTCACCCGATCTTCATCCTGGCGACGAGGTAGCCGACGCCGAACGGCTTCTCGTAGGAGAGGAGCTTGCAGTCACAGCGGACGTCGTCCATGAGGCCGTAGAGGGTCGCGAGCACTTTCGCGCCGCACGCCTGCGCCTCCGTCGTCCAGGCTTCGTCGATGTCCAGGATGCCGAGCGGCGTATGCTTCGACACGATGTCCAGGACCTTCTCGTCGAAAGCGACGCCTTTCGGGGAAAGCCCTTCGGGAGAGTTTTCGCTCACGCGATGCGACAGGTCCGCCGACGCGATCACGGCGATGCGCTTGGTCGAGCTCATGATCTCGTCTTTCAGCTCCTTGCCGAAATTGTAATGCGTCTTCATGTCGAGCTGCGACGTGATGAGCGGGACGACATGGATGTTGGGCAGATGCTGCGTGAGGTAGTAGAGGGGAACGGCGCTGCCGTAATCCATGAACTCGGAGCTGCCGAGCACGAGTGGAAGATGCTTTTCCTTGAAGTCCTCGCGGATGCGGTCGATGAGCATGATCTCCGATTTCCATTCGAGCTTGGTCACGAGATCGCCGAACTCTTCGAAATTCGTGACGTATTTCGAGTTCAGGTTGATGGAGATGGCGTCGGGCAGCGAGTCGCCATGCGGGGAGATGACGAGGATCGTCTCCGGCTGCGCGATATACAGCTCCTGTTCGAGCTGCTGCATCGCGTTCTTCGTTTTTTCGATGACGTTAAGACCCTCCTTGCCGATGGTCGGCATGAGCAGGGGGGTATGTGCGGCGATGCAGGCGAACACCAAGGACATACGTAATAATGTTCCTTTATTTTAGCACATTTCCCGTTCCTCGATAAGGGGAGGATACGGTCAGGCGGCGCGACGCCGCCGCCAGTGTAGCACGTCTCAAGCGGCAGTTCACTTTTTGGCCAACGTGAGCCGTTATCCACAGCCGCATTTTGACGTTCGGTTTTTGTTCGGGTATACTGAATGCAGATAACGTCACCTGTGGATAAACGCCATGTACGAGACGAAGGAAAAACTCACGAAGAAGCAGGCGGAGATCCTCGCGTTCGTCGTCGGTTTCATCAAGGAGAACGGCTACGCGCCGTCCTACCGTGAAGTCGGTGCGAATTTCGGCATCGGGTCGACCGCCACGGTGCACGAGCACATCAAGAACCTCGAACGGAAGGGGTATCTGACCAGCGATCCCGACGCGGCGAGGTCCATCGAGGTCGAATCATCGGTGCTCGCCGCTGCGAAGGCGATGCTCCTGCCGCTCAAGGGGCTCATCACGGCCGGACAACCCATCGAGGCGATCGAGACGAACGAGACGTTCCCCGTGCCCGCGGACATGGTTAACGACGGCGAGGACGCCTACGTGCTCAAGGTGAAGGGGGAGTCGATGATCGAAGACGGCATCCTTTCCGGCGATTACGTGGTAGTGGTCGCGACGACGCAGCCGCAGGACGGCGATACGGTCGTCGCGCTGCTCGAGAACACGAATGCCACGCTGAAACGGTTCTACAAGGAAAAGGGCCGCGTCCGTCTCCAGCCCGCCAACCGCACGATGAAGCCCCTCTACGTGAAGGACATCATCGTCCAGGGGATCGTTCGGGGGGTGATACGGGACTATCGTCGCATGTAGGAGTTCCGGTCCACGCTTCGGTCATTACAAAAAGGTCGATAAAAAAATGAAACACCGCTGCTTGGGAGAGTAAGCGGTGCTTCCGGAACGCGAGCCGCGGTTACGCGGACGCATTACCACGGGCTTGTGGCAGGAATATCCTACCACGAACGTCGTACCAACGCTATGGCTAAAAGGAAATTCCGCGCGATTTACCGCCAATTCTTCGGCGCGATCGCCGACATCATCGCCATCCGTTAATCCCTTTCCGCGTCCGGGAAGGGGCCGACCCCCGCAAGGGGGTTTTGCGTATAAAAAACCCCGACCGGTCGATCCGGGCGGGGGAAGCGTTCATTGGCAGTACGTGACCTGCAGCTCGTTCGTGAAGTCCGTCATCATCTGTCCGGACGTGGTGTTCGACGAGAGCGGGTAGGTCGTATCGCACATGGGCGAGAACGCCGATGCGTACAGGCCGGAGAGGAAACAGGCGATTTTCACTTTGCCCGTCCAGCCCGCATCCGCATACTTCGCGCGAAGGTCGTTCTTCACGCCGTCCGCTGACGCGCCGGTGAGCGCGTTGTTCGTTTCGCATCCTCGTCGGTCATGAGCACGTGGAGCTGATGCGCGCCGTCGGGGACGGGAAGATCGAAGATCCTGCTCGTCAGATAGCCGCCGGTCAGGACCGACTTGCAGACGGTCCCCCGTCGCGTAGGACGCCGGGTTGCCGCCGGCGCCGCCGCAGCGGTTCCATTCGTCATCGTAGAGCGTCCGGCAGAGGTGCGTCGCCGGCCACTCCGCGGTCTGCCGCGACGCGCACGGGCCGAACGCGACCGAGTCCAGGTTCGGTTCCAGCCAGCCGCAGACGCTCGTGTCGACGTTTGGCGAGCGACGCGCGGAACGCGGTGATGTCCGCGTAGGTCTGGTGGACCCACGGCAGCTGGCCGGCGCCGTCCGGGTAGAGGACGAGGCCGAACTTCACCTGCGAGGAGCGGTAGACCGCGGGCAGCTGGTCGAGGTCGATCAGGAACGTCCTGATGGCGGCGATCTTGTCGAGCATCGATCACGAGCAGTCCAGGTGAAACAGCACGTAGACCGGCGCGTTGTTGCGCACGCCGTTGTCCGCCGTCCCGTCGCAGTCCTCATCCCTGCCGTCGCACGTTTCCGGACGCGGCAGGCCCTCGTTCAGGCAGACGCTCGTGTCGAAACGTCCGTTCCTGCAGAGGTAGAAGCCCAGGTGGCACTCGCCGATGAGCGGATTCGCGGGCTCCAGCAGAGCTGGTAGTTCGCCGGTCCTTCGTCG
>JAVHQX010000063.1:0-3512 GCA_036171355.1 Patescibacteria group bacterium
CACTTCTTATACTTCTTCCCCGATCCGCAGGGGCAGGGGTCGTTGCGGCCGACCTTCGGCTCGTTCGACCCAGTGGCGGACACCGTTTCGGCGGCGACGTTCTCGGACGATGCGGTCTTGGCCGGCGCGGAGAGCTTCACGCCCTGGCGCTCCATGAGCGACTGGGGCTGCTCGCGCACGATGCCGATCTTGAAGACGGAATAGACGACCTGCTTGTCGATGAGGCCCGTGAGCTCCGTGAACATCCGGTAGGACTCGCGCTTGTACTCGACGAGCGGGTCGCGCTGGCCGTAGCCCTGCAGGCCGATGCCGGTGCGCAGGTGCTCCATGGCGTCGAGATGCTCGACCCAGAGCGTGTCGATGGCGCGGAGCATGAGCGCGCGGATGATGTCGACGAACGCGTTCCGGTCGCCGTTCACGTCCCTGATCGTCTTCTCGGCGAAGGCGTCGAACGACTTGCCCGCGATGCCCATCAGGTACTCGATGATCTCGGTGCGCGCCTCGGCGTCCTCCTTCTTGTCGCCCGCGTGCGTGCGGATCTCCTTGAGTTCGTGCCGGACCTCAAGCGGGATCGGGAAGATGGTGCCGGCGACCTCGTAGATCTCCTTCAGATTCCAGGCGCCCTCGTCGTCGGCGGCGGTATGGAAACGCACGACGTGCTCGAGCTCGTCCTCGACCATGCCGAGCACGGTCTTCTTCAACCCGTCGAGGTCCTCGACCGGGAGATGCAGGATCTCGCTGCGCTTACGGTAGATGACCTCGCGGTGCTTGTTGAGGACGTCGTCGTACTCGAGGAGATGCTTGCGCATGTCGAAATGGTGGCCTTCCACCTTGCGCTGCGCCGAGGCGATCGACTTCGTGACCATGCCGTTCTCGATGGGCATGTCCTCGGGAAGCCCGAGGCGGTCCATCATGCCCTTCATGCGATCGGAGCCGAAGATGCGCATGAGGTCGTCCTCGAGCGACACGAAGAATTGCGTCGCGCCCGGGTCGCCCTGGCGTCCGGCGCGGCCGCGCAGCTGGTTGTCGATGCGCCGCGACTCGTGGCGCTCGGTGCCGATGACCAGGAGGCCGCCCATCTCGCGGACCCTCTTGGCCGCTTCCGGGTCGGGCGGGTTGCCGCCGAGCAGGATGTCGACGCCGCGGCCGGCCATGTTGGTCGCGACCGTGACCGCGCCGAGGCTGCCGGCCTGCGCGATGATCTGCGCCTCGCGCTCGTGGTTCTTGGCGTTCAGCAGTTCGAACGGGATGCCTTCGCGCCGCAGGAGCTCGCCGAGGATCTCGTTCTTCTCGATGGAGATGGTGCCGATGAGCACCGGCTGGCCCTTGGCGTTGCGCGCCTGCACTTCCTTCACGACGGCGTCGAACTTGCCCATCTCGCTCTTGTAGACGCGGTCCGGCAGGTCGCCGCGCTGCGAGGCCTTGTTCGGCGGGATGACGACGACGTCGAGCTTGTAGATCTTCGAGAACTCCTCGGCCTCGGTGGCCGCGGTGCCGGTCATGCCGCCGAGCTTGGCGTACAGGCGGAAGAGGTTCTGGAAGGTGATGGTGGCGAGCGTCTGGCTCTCGCGCTGGATCTTCACGTTCTCCTTGGCCTCGATCGCCTGGTGGAGGCCCTCGCTGTAGCGGCGGCCGTTCATGAGGCGGCCTGTGAACTCGTCGACGATGATGACCTCGTCGGCGCGCACGACGTACTCGCGGTCGCGCTTGTAGAGCGCCTCCGCGCGGAGCGCCTGCTCGATGTGGTGGACCGTCGTGACGCCGCCCTCCTCGTAGATGTTCTTCACGCCGAGGAGCTTCTCGAGCTTGGCGATGCCGTCCTCGGTGAGGGCGACGGCGCGCATCTTCTCGTCGACGTTGTAGTCCTGGTTCACGACGAGCTTCCGCACGAGGTCGGCGAAGCGGTAGTACATCTCGGCCGCTTCCTCGGCGGGCGCGGAGATGATGAGCGGGGTGCGGGCCTCGTCGACGAGGATCGAGTCGACCTCGTCGATGATCGCGAAGTTCAGCTCGCGCTGCACCTTGTGCGCGGGCCGCATGACCATGTTGTCGCGCAGGTAGTCGAAGCCGAACTCGTTGTTGGTGCCGTAAGTGATGTCGGCCTGGTAGGCGGCGCGGCGCTCAATCGGGCGCATGAAATCCATCTGCACCAGGAACGATCCGGTCTCGTCGCGTTTCTTGTCAGTCTCGCCGCCCTCCTCCTTCGCCGCGGCGGCCGAAAGCTCGCCCTCGCCGAGTTCGGCGGTCTTGGGCGGGAGCTTGAAGGCGGCGTCGTACTGGAACGCCGAATCGTGGTTGATGCAGCCGACGGTGAGGCCGAGCGCGTCGTAGACTTGGCCCATCCAGACGGCGTCGCGCCGCGCGAGGTAATCGTTGACGGTCACGACGTGGACGCCCTTGCCGGAGAGCGCATTCAGGTAGACGGCGAGCGTGGAGGTGAGCGTCTTGCCCTCGCCGGTGCGCATCTCGGCGATTTGCCCTCGATGGAGCGTGATGCCGCCCATGAGCTGGACGTCGTAATGGCGCTGGCCGAGCGTGCGCCTGGCGACCTCGCGGCAGATCGCGAAGGCCTCGTGGAGCACGTCGTTGAGGCTCGCGCCGCCCTTCACGCGTTCTCGGAGCGCCAAACTCGCCTCCCGGAGCTGGGGGGCGGTCATGGCCGCGTAGGTCGGCTCGATGGCGTTGATGCGTTCGACCTCCAGGCGGAGGCCGTCGATGACCTTCGCGTTGGGATCGCCGAAGATTTTGGTGAGGAGAGACATACGAAAAGCGGCGGAGTGGCTGAGCGGTGAAGCCGCTGAGCGAAACTAAACCGCTCAATCACTCAACCGCTTCACCGCTTTGGCAGGCCCGCCATTTATACCTACTCGTGCAGGACACGTCCACCCTTGCGGTCCTTGTCGCCGCGGACGCTCCGCTTGTTGGCGCGTGCCCCGCGCTTCTGCTTGGTCGCGAGCGACCCCTTGAAGGTCGAGATCTGCCGCTCAGCCTCGCGCTTGGCGGCGCCGATGGCGGTATACAGGTCGGCATGCAGGGATTCCGCATAGACGACCTTGCCGGGGAGCCTGACGTGCACTTCCGCGCGGAACAGCAGGCCTTTCTTGTGGTGCTTGGACGTCTTGCCGACCTCGACCTCGGCGCGGACGACCTCGCCGAACCGCTTGGCCTTGGCCTCGAGCGTGGCGATCTTGGACTCGACGTACGACCTGATGGCCGCGGTGAGTTCGATGTTCTTCGCTTTGATGTCGAGCTGCATATTCGGGTTGCGGAGTGAGAAAGTGAGAAAGTGAGAGAGTGAGAAAGACGGACGCGGTCGGGACGCTTTTTCACCCTGCCACTTTACCACTTCTCCGCTTCTCTTAAAACCCCACGTACTCCACCTCCTCATGGAGCTGGACGACGCCGTTCGTGATGTTGCGGATCTTGGTCTTTATGGCGGCGGTGAGCGCGACGACGTTGTCGGCCTTGGCCTTGCCGTCGCTCACGAAGAAGTTGCCGTGCTTTTCGGAGAC
>JAVHQX010000064.1:0-3501 GCA_036171355.1 Patescibacteria group bacterium
TATCCACGGCCATCGCGCTGAAGCAGGCCAGGCCGATCTTGTGCTCGATCGGCAGCCCCACGACGAATGGCCCGAGCCCAAGGGCCAGCTCGCTCAGCCTCGCGGGCGCCGTGCGGACGGCCAGCGCGTAGTCCGAGGCGGCGACGAGTCCCACGCCACCGCCGGCGACCTTCCCCTGCACGCGGGTGAGCACGAACTTCGGCGCACGAATCATCGCCATGACCACGCGGGCCCATCCGCCGAAAAACTTCGCGCCGGCCGCCGCGGTCACGGAAGCGGCGCTCACGATGCTCGAAATCGACCGCCATGGCCTCGACTCGACCGACCGCCGCATCCTCGAGACCATCATCGTGAAATTCTCGGGCGGGCCCGTGGGCCTGCAGACGCTGGCGGCGGCCACCTCGGAAGAGATCGACACGCTGGAACTGGTCCACGAGCCGTTCCTCCTGCAGCTGGGCTTCCTCGACCGCACGCCGCGCGGCCGGATCGCCACCCGCCACGCCTACGACCACCTGCACATCCCCTTCCCGGGCCAGGAGACGCTCCTCGGCTGACTAGGCCGGACGGCGGAACTCCGGTATCATCATGCTATCGGCCGGCCGCGACGGCCGCATAAACCACGCGCGCAACAGCCCGGTATGATCAGCTTCCCGCTCTCGCTCGTCCTTATCCCGTACGGCATCGTCATCCTGGTCTTCGCGCTGCTCGCGATGTACAGCGTGCACAACCTCGTGCGATACGGGGCCACCACCAACTCGAGCTTCGTCGCGACCTTCGCGTTCCTCGGCGGCGCGGTCTTCGTCATGTTCTTCACCTGGTACGCGCTCCGCGGCACCGACTGGACCCAGGAAATCTCTCTCGGCGCTCCCGTCGCGAGCTTCACCGCCCCCAACTTATGATCGACCTCGATACGCTCATCCGGAAGAAGCCCGACGAGAAGATCGTCTTCCAGATGCGGAGCCATTGGATCACCTTCCTCGGCGAGATCGTCCTGGTCCTCGTCCTCGGCGCGCTTCCGGTCGGCCTCTTCATCGTCTTCCAGGGCGTGTGGCCGTCGCTCCTCGTCGGCACGATCTCCAAACCGATTCTCGTGCTCATGACGAGCGCGTACTACCTGATGCTCTGGGTGTTCTTCATCACCAAGTTCATCGATTACTATCTCGACGTGTACCTGGTGACGTCCGACCGCGTGCTCGACGTGTCGCAGCAGGGCATGTTCTCGCGCACGGTCGCCGAACTCGACCTCGCGCGCGTCCAGGACGTGACGTCCGAGGTCAAAGGCGTCCTCCGCTCGCTCCTGAACTTCGGCAACGTCTACATCCAGACCGCCGGCGAGAAGGAAAACTTCATCTTCGAAGACGTCTCCCATCCGGACGACATCCGGAAACGCCTGCTCGAACTCGTCGAGGCGGACCGGAAACGCCAGGGCGAAGTGATGGCCGGCCTCGGCCACGAATGACCCGAAAGAAAAACCCCGCCGCGAGGCGGGGTTTCGATTTGAAGGCCTCATCGGGGAGGCGCCTCGTGGCAGTCGCGACAGCGCGCCTCGTATTTCTCGTCCCCGCCGACGTAGTCGGGAGAGTCGAGACCGCCCCGACGGAGGGGCGGACAGGAGCTGGCTGCGGACGGCAGGCTGGCCGCACCGCACGCACACCGCCTGGAGCTTCGTGACCGAATCGGCGACGGCCATGAGATGCGGCACGACGCCGAACGGCTCGCCGCGGAAGTCGGTGTCCAGGCTGGCGACGATGACGCGGATGCCGCGGTCGACGAGGGCGCCCGCGACGGCGACGATGCCGGCGTCGAAGAACTGGGCTTCGTCTATCCCGACGACGCAATGGCCGTCGTCGACGAGCGAAAGGATGTCCGCGGCGCGGGCGACGGTGACCGCGCCATGGGTCTTGCCGTCGCGCGAGGCGATGGTGATCCTGTCCATGCGGACGTCGTGCGCGGGTTTGAACACGATCGTGCCCTGGCGCGCGATGGTCGCCCGCCGCAGCCGCCGGATGAGCTCCTCGCTCTTGCAGGACGACATGCAACCGACGATGACCTCGATGCTGCCCTTTTTATCGGTCACGACGCGACAACTTACTGACAACTGATGGCTGAAAACTCGCCGCTACCGCGGCGCCGGCACCCACGCGTAATTGTCCCAGACCCATTTTGCGGCCGTCGCTGCGTCCGCGAAGGAGCCGTTCTGGCTGTCGGAACCGAGCACCACGACCAGCACGGGCCTGTTGCGCGCGTCGCGCATCTTCACGACGAAATTCCATTGGGACTCATCGAGGTAGCCGGTCTTGCCGCCCAGCACGTACAACCCGTTCTTCTCGTCGGTCAGCAGCCCGTCGGTGCTCTTCACGGTATGGACCTGGCGGGCGGCCGTCACCACGGTCACCTGCGCCGTGGTAGTCGCGCGGCGGATGTCCGGCACCGCGAACGCCTCGAGCGCGAGCGCGGCGACGTCCTCCGCGGTGGAGACGTTCTCCGGCTCGATGCCGGTGGGATCGACGAACGAGGTCGCGCGCAGGCCGAGATTTCCGGCCTTCGCGTTCATCTCGGCGATGAAATCCTTCCTCGCGAGTTTCGTCGCGCGTGAAAGCGCGTTCGCCGCGTTGTTGGCCGAACCGACAAGCATCGCGTCGAAGATGGCGCGGACGGAGAGCGTGCTGCCCGACGCGACGCGCAGCCGCGCGCCGCCCACCTCGTCGTCCGCGGTGATCCTGGCGTTCCTCGCCATCGGCACGCGGTGGTCGAGCGTCACCATGGCGGTCATCAGTTTGGTGATGGAGGCAAGCGGCCACTGCTCATGCGCGTTCCTCGACAGGAGGACGTCGCGCGTGGCGACGTCGATCACCAGCACGGCCTCGGCGGACAGTTTCCCGAAATCAAACGACGCGCCGGGCTTGAGCTCGGGCACGTACGCGCTGGGCCGGAACGCGAGCGCCTTCGGAGGCGACGACGTTTCCTTCGCCGGAACGACCGCGGACGCGTACCAGCCGAGTTCGACGGGATATTCCTGGGAACCGTACAAGTGCGCCCAATCCTCGAGCGTGCGCATGCCGGCCGTCTTCGGCGACGGGACGGCCGTCCAATCCGAGAGAAAGGCCTGACGAAGGTCGGCGCGGACCGCGAAGATCGCGGCGAGGCGGCCCTTGGCGTCCTCCTGCGCCGTCGCCGCGGACGCGGGGAATGCCGTCGCCAAAAGGATCGCGGCAAGCGCGAATGCCGGCGCGGTCCACCTTTTCACGGATTGTGCGTCGCGGTCCCGCATGCGTCCCGATCAATATTGCCGCTTCAACTCTATACCCGTGTAATAGTACTTCAAGATATCCGTCCAGCTCGCGCCGTCGTTCGCGCGGCCGACGGCGTCGGACGCTGACATGCCGACGCCATGGCCCCAGAGCGTCTGCCCGCGGTCGTACGGGGCCAGCCGCGAGACGAGCCACGGATGCGGCGTGCTGCTCCATACTTCCGTCCATGACCGGGTGCGGCCGTCGGACC
>JAVHQX010000065.1:0-3438 GCA_036171355.1 Patescibacteria group bacterium
CCCCCCCCCGCCGCGGGGCGGTGGCTGGCCGCGGCCGCCGACGCGGCCGTCCGCGGCGTGGTATCATCGACCTGAGCGCCTCCGGGCGCGGCATGTATGACCCTCAACAGACGCGGACTCATGTATTTCCTGGCCATCGACGCATTGCTCATCATCGTTGCCGTGTCGGTTCTGGTATCGCGCGCGCGGCATCCGAGGCCGTTCGGCCTCGAGGATTTCGGTTCCGGCAAGATGCGTCTTTCGAGCCCCGCATTCGCGCAGAACGGCGCGATTCCGGAGAAATACACGTGCCAAGGAGAGAACGTCAGTCCGCCGCTCGAGACGGACGGCATGCCCGACGGGACCAAGAGCCTGGCGCTTGTCGTCGACGACCCCGACGCTCCGCTCGGCACGTGGACTCATTGGGTCGTCTGGAACGTGGCGCCGTGGTCGTCGTTCCCCGAAGGCGCGCCGCCCGCGAACGCGGTCGAGGGGACGACGAGCTTCGGAAAGCCGGGCTACAGCGGGCCGTGTCCGCCCGCCGGCATGCATCGGTATTTCTTCAAGCTGTACGCGCTCGACGTCATCCCGTCGCTGCCCGCCTCGACCGACGTTCGCGCCCTCGAGGCGGCGATCGAAGGCCATGCGATCGACAAGGCCGGCCTCGTCGGCACCTACCGCAAAAAATGATCTCGCATCCCTTTCCATGATCATCGCGCTCTCCCTCCTCGCCGCCGGCTTCGTCCTCCTCATCAAGGGGGCCGACGCCCTCGTTTCCGGTTCGTCCTCGCTTGCGCGGCGGTACGGCATCTCCAACCTGCTCATCGGCCTGACCGTCGTCGCGTTCGGCACCTCGATGCCGGAACTCACCGTGGAAGTCTTCGCGGCGTTCCGCGGCTCGCCCGGCATCGTCCTCGGCAACAACCTCGGCTCGAACATCGCCAACATCGGCCTCGTCCTCGGGCTCGCCGCCGTCTTCGCGCCGCTCACCGTGCAGCGGACGACCGTCTGGAAGGAGATCCCGCTCGCGCTGCTGGCGTCCGCCTTGGCCTACATCATGGCGAACGACAGCCTGCTCGACGGGCGCATGGCCGACTTCATCGGCCGCGGCGACGGGCTGGTCCTGCTCTCGTTCTTCGTCATCTTCCTGTATTACGTCGTCGCGCAGGCGATGAACGGCCATCACGTCTTCCGCCACGAGCATGACGGGAAGATGCCGACCGACGTGGTCGAGACGGCGCTGTCCACGCGTCGCTCTTTGCTCACGATGGGCCTCGGCCTCCTCGCGCTCGTGCTCGGCGGCAACGTCGCGGTCGACGGGGCGATGCGCGCGGCGCTCGCGCTTGGCATCTCGAACCGCGTCATCGGGCTCACCATCGTCGCGATCGGGACGTCGCTTCCGGAGCTTGCCACGTCGATCGTCGCCGTCTACCGGAAGAACGCCGACATCGCCGTCGGCAACATCGTCGGGTCGAACATCTTCAACGTGTTTTTCATCCTCGGCACGTGCGCGGTCATCCGCCAGCTGCCGGCGTCGCCCGCGGTGGTCCTGGACATGATCGTCGCCATGGCCATGACGGGCCTGCTGTTCGCCTTCATGTTCGTCGGCCGGCGCCACGTCCTCGAACGATGGCAGGGCATCCTGCTCGTCGCGTCGTACGCCGCCTACGTCGGTTATCTCATCACGTCCGCGTGATCGCCGCTCCATGGAACCCTTCCACGCACAATCCGCGGACGCGGTCATCGCCGCGCTCGAGAGCGACGAGGAGCACGGCCTGTCCTCGTCCGTGGCCGCCGCGCGCCTCGCCGAGCGCGGCCCGAACGAGCTGCCGCCGGAGAAGAAGCCGTCCGTCATCCTCCTGTTCCTCAGGCAGTTCGCGAGCGGGCTGACCTACGTCTTGTTCGCCGCAGCTGCGGTGTCGTTCTTCGCCGGCGAGGCCAATGATGGCATCGGCATCCTGCTCGCCGTCCTCATCGACGCGGTGATCGGTTTCGCGCAGGAGCGGCGCGCCGACCATGCGGTCGAAAAACTGAAGGACCTCGTCGTGCGGGAGGCGTCGGTCGTGCGCGACGGCGTCGTCCACCGGGTCGCGGCGCGGGAACTCGTCCCCGGGGACATCGTCGCGCTCACCGAAGGCGACCGCGTCCCGGCGGACGCAAGGCTGTTCGAGTGCCGCGATCTCCAGACGGACGAAGCGTCGCTCACGGGCGAATCCGCGGAAGCGCAGAAGGCGGCGGATCCCGTGCCGGCGGCGGCGCTCCTTGGCGACCGGCGCGACATGGCCTGGATGGGCACCAACGTCGTGAGCGGATCGGGACGGGCCGTGGTCGTCGAGACCGGGCCGCGCACGGCGTTCGGACGCATCGCGACGTCGCTCACGTCGATCATGCGCGAACGGACTCCGCTCGAGACGCGGCTCGATCGTCTCGGGAGGGAGGCGGGCATCTTCGCGGTCGGCCTGGCGTTCGTCGTGGGGTTCCTCGGCTACGCGCATGGGTTCCCGCTCGTGGACATGTTCTTCTTCACGGTCGCGCTGACCGTTTCCGTCATCCCCGAGGGCCTGCCCGCAGTGCTCGCCATCGTCCTCGCCATCGGCGTGCAGCGCATGGCCAAGCGCAAGGCCATCGTGCGCCACGTCCCTTCGGTCGAGACGCTCGGTGCCGCCGACGTCATCTGCACCGACAAGACGGGAACGCTCACGGAGAACAAGATGACGGTCCGCGAGATCGCCGTCGCGGGCAGGAAGTTCACGGTGTCGGGCGAAGGCTGGGAGCCGGTCGGCGAATTCCATGCCGACGGGCGGCACGTCCGTCCGCTCGAACTTCCCGATCTCGACCTCCTGCTCAAGGCCGCGGCGCTCTGCAACAAGGCGTCCATCGAGGTCCGGGAAGGACGGTCCGCGATCGTCGGCGACCCGACCGAGGGGGCGCTCCTCGTCGTCGCGACGAAGGCTGGCATCGAACGGCGTGTTCTCGATCGCGAATACGCGCTCGTCAACGAAGTGCCGTTCAGCTCGCGAAGGAAGTACCGCGCCGTGCTCGAAGAACGCAGCGACCTCGACGGGCGGGGAACGCGCGACGCGTTCGTTGTCGGCGCGTTCGAGGTGCTCGCGGCCAAGAGCGCGGAGCTCGTTTCCGGCGGGCTCGTCCAGGCGTTCGACGAGGCGGCGCGCCGGGAATTCGAGGCGGCGAACGCCGCGATGGCCGGACGCGCGATGCGCGTACTGGCGGTGGCGACGAAGCGCATGCCGGCAGATCAGGATTCCCTCGCGGACCGCGACATCGACGGTCTCGCGCTCGTCGGCCTCGTCGGCATGATTGATCCGCCGCGCCAGGGCGTGGCGAGGGCCATCGCCCGTTGCCGCGCCGCCGGCATCAGGGTCATCATGGTCACGGGCGACCAGAAGGCGACCGCCATGGCCATCGGCCGCGAGATCGGCATCGTCGAGGGCGCCCCCC
>JAVHQX010000066.1:0-3412 GCA_036171355.1 Patescibacteria group bacterium
CCGAGCCGCGCAGGCGGCGCGAGGGACGTCCGCACACGGGTCGACCGGCCGGATGGCCGGGGATGACTCGATGCATGGATGGAGCTGTTGCGCCGCCGCGCACGCGCCCAACGTCGAGAGATATGCGGCGAGCAGGAGCGGAAGGCGGATCGCATGCGCGATCCGAAGGCAATGGCGCTTGGCCACAAAACGAATCGGCATGACGCATACTCCTTTTTTCAAAAGACCTCACTTTTAGTAAAGCAAGAAAAGCGCGGCATGTCAATCTCGGCGTGGTATACTGGATTCATGCCGCAACGACGCGCCGCAGCGGTCCGGCCGGCCGGCGATCTGCCGAAGGATCCGCCGCGCGGCCAGGGCTCCGGAGAACGGCCGAAAAGCACTGAACGCCAAGGCCTCGGCCTTGCGGCGCTCATTTTCGTGGCCCTGGTCGCGGGTCTATTCTTCGTCAACGTCCTGAAGGACAACCTCGGCCTCGAGGAGTCGCCGATCGAGCTCGGTGCGACGTTCTCCAAGCCGTACGCGGAGTCGCTCGGCCTCGACTGGAAGCAGACGTACCTCGCCGTTCTCGACGATCTCGGCGTCCGCCGGCTGCGGATACCGGTCTACTGGGATGACATCGAGCCGGAACCCGACGTCTACAATTTTTCCAACGTCGACTGGGAGGTCCAAGAGGCCGCGAAGCGGGGCGCGAAGATCGTGCTTGCCGTCGGCAGGAAGCTCCCGCGCTGGCCGGAGTGCCACGCGCCCGCGTGGACCGACGGGATGAACGAAAGTCTGGTCCAGACGCGCATCCTGACGATGGTCGAGAAGGTCGTCCGGCATTACGAGACCGATCCGTCCATCGTCACCTGGCAGGTCGAGAACGAGCCGTTCTTCCAGTTCGGCGTCTGCCCGCCGCCCGACCGCGAATTCCTCAAGCGCGAGGTTGCGGTGGTCCGCGCGCTCGACTCGCGGCCGATCATGATCACCGAGAGCGGGGAACTGTCCTCGTGGCTCAGCGCCGTCGGCATCGCCGACATCCTCGGCATCAGCACGTATCGCACGGTCTGGGACCGTTGGATCGGGTATTTCTACTGGCCGATCTCGCCGAAATATTATGCGCGCAGGTACGAGGCGATTTCCACGCTGATCGACCGCGCCATCATCAGCGAACTGCAGGCCGAACCGTGGGCGGTGAACGGCATCGCGTCGCTGTCCGTCGACGAGCAGTTGCGGCTCATGAACCCGACGCGTCTCGGCGAGAACGTGCGGTTCGCGCGCAAGACGGGCTTCCCCGAGGCGTATCTGTGGGGCGTGGAATGGTGGTACTGGCTGAAGACGGCGAAGAATCATCCCGAGCTCTGGGCCGTCGGCAAGCAGATTTTCGCCGTGCCCGTCCCTGCCGAGAAACCGTGATTCCCATGCCGCAGTCCCGCCACCATGAGCGCCCCGCCGACGATCCGAGCGGCATTCCGTTCCCGCCCGCCTTCCGCCCGCCGCCGCGCACGCCGAAGGAGAAGGACGACGCGCGCCGCATGATCGCCGCCGAGGCGCACAGGCAGCTCGGGAAGCCGTACGTCTATGGCGCGCGATGGCAGGCCGCTCCGCGCGAATTCGACTGCTCGAGTTTCGCGCAGTACCTCTATCGGCATGCCGGCATCGTCCTGCCACGGGTCTCCATCGACCAGGCGGCCGAAGGCCGCAGGGTGCAGCCCAGGAAGGGTGCGCTCAAGGTTGGCGACCTCATCTTCATCAAGGGGAAGACCGGGCGATACGACCGCCGGTTCCCTCAGGGCATCGGCCACGTCATCGTCGTCACCGGTCCCGACGAAGTCATCCACGCGAAATATAAGAGGGTCCGCGGAAAGCACGGCGGCCTCGTCATCCGCCAGACGCTCGCGCGCATCCTCAGGAGAAAGGACATCACGGTGATCAAGAGATATTTGTAGGACGGAGCGTCCCTTGCTCTCGGGTCGGTTTCTTGCGGCTCGACCTTCCAGTCGAGCCCTCGCTCCATGCTCGGGTTTACCCGCAAGAAACCGACCCGGTCGCCGGAACGCTTCGAAAAGGGAGGCAGGGAAAGAGAAAACGGGCCCCCCTGGGCCCGTTTTAGATGAATTTTTTTGTAATGTCCCTCGTCTTCTTGTTGGCGACGACTTTCTGCGTAAGGTTCAAAATATATCCGTTTTGATGCCGACGGTACTTTGCGAATTCAAAGGCAGTCTTTTTTGGAATTTTGAAGACTTGATTGATTGAAAAGTCTTCATTGAAAATAATTGCCACAAGAAAATTAAAATCTTTTGAACGGATTACCCCGAGTAACTTATTTTTGTTGCGCGTGAGTCGTCGACTTTTAATCTGGTATTTTCTGCCAAATTGATCCTTGGCGTCGAAGCTTTTATTTGATGAGGGTTCGAGTGATAAGGCGAGTTTTTCAGCCGCGATATATTCTGCGAAGTCCGACATGGGATTATTTCCTGTCCGGACAATCTGCCGTCATTTAAGTTTTACGCCAACGTTTGCCTGAAGGCGAAGTAAGGTGATGACTGACAGCTTTTTTAAGTTAATTGTCATATTATCCAAACGTGAACGCGTAACATTTTACGCCCGGGTCGAGGAATTCGAGCCGCAGCAAGTGCGTGCCGTAGGAGCCGTGCAGGTCGACGAGGTCGTACATGCGGCCGTCGCGGGCCGTCACGATGGATTCGCCCGCCGAGATCGATGCGTCCGCGCCGCGGTTGCCGTCCGAGAGCGGCTTCCCGTCGAGGGTGACGCGCACGCGCGCCGCCGCGCCGCCGCCGTCCATCACGAGGTGCGCTTTCGACGCGCTGATGCGATAGATGACGGCCGCTCCGG
Organism: Patescibacteria group bacterium; assembly: GCA_036171355.1. Classification (GTDB taxonomy): domain Bacteria; phylum Patescibacteriota; class Patescibacteriia; order SG8-24; family SG8-24; genus JAHFIW01. The sequence continues at coordinate 2,839 of JAVHQX010000066.1, forward strand.
CCTCCTTCGGCGTCGCGTACTCGTCGCGGATCTCCCAGGCGCCGTCGAAATAGAAGATGTTCTTCGCGGGGTCGCGCACCGCGCTGTAGCGCTGCGCCGCGTCCTTGCGGACGCTCTCCGGCGAACCGAGATACTCGATGCGCGCGAAGCCGAGATAGGTCTCGGGCGTGCCGATTTTCCCGAAATCGATGTCGGTGTCGATCTTCTTGCTGACGTCGCGCCCGTCGCGCGCCGCGCCGGCCTCCTCGAGCAGCGCGTTGATGACCGCCTCGGAATGGTCGTATCCGCCCTCGCCGAAGTGCTGGTAACGGATGTTCCCCTGCGCGTCGATGAAGTAGTGCGCCGGCCAGTAGTGGTTGCGGTACGCGTTCCACATCGCGTAATCGTTGTCGAGCGCGACGGGATACGCGATGCCGAATTTCCTGACTGCCGCTTCGACGTTCGCGCGGTCCTTCTCGAAATCGAATTCCGGCGTGTGCACGCCTATGATGGCGAGCCCGCGATCCTTGTAGGCGTCATGCCAGCCTTTGACGTACGGCAGGGTCCGGATGCAGTTGATGCATGAGTACGTCCA
>JAVHQX010000067.1:0-3388 GCA_036171355.1 Patescibacteria group bacterium
AAAACGTCCCAGGAGGCGTTTCAGGAACTGATGCGCTAGATTGTTGGAACTGCCAGGGGAAAAGAAATAAGGCGCGGCAAGTCCGCGTTTTTTGCGAATATCGGCGACTTTATCTCTTTAATCGCTTTACCGCTTTATCTCTCCAAGCGCCGCCTTCTCCAAGCGCCGATTTTTTGCTATAATTCTGGATGAAACGCGGTACCCCATGCCCCAGTCCAATGCCGTGCTCGTCATCAAATATCTGGCCGTCGACGTCGTCGGCTCGATATTGTATTTCCCGTTGTGGTGGTACACGGCGGGGGCGCTCCGCGCGGCGAAGTTCTGCGCCGGGACGGTGCGCGACAAGGCGGTCTCGTTCGGCATCGCCGTCTGGCTGAAGAACCTCTTCACGCCGATGTATGGGCTGCGCGACATCCAGGGCCGCATCATCAGCTTCTTCATGAGGCTCCTGATCGTGACCTGGTATTCGATCGTGCTCGTCCTCCTTTCGGTGCTCATGTTCGCGCTGTTCCTCGCCTGGCTCGCGCTGCCCGCGTTCATCGCTTGGCAGTTCTTCGGCCAGCTCGTAGGCATCCTGGCCTCCTACCGTCCATGAACGCCGCGCCACAACCCGAAATGTTTTCCTGCTCGCGCTGCGCCGGTTCCGGCCTCGACGGCCGACGGCAATGCCCGTCGTGCCGCGGATACGGCGCCGGGATGATGGTCGGGCCGTTGTTCCTCCATTGGAGCCGCCGCATCGACGGATTTTCAATTTTCCTCGGGCGCGTGAAGAAGGCGGTCGACCTCGCGTTCAACATCGTGCTCGTGTCGGCATTCTTCGCCGGCGCGATTCTCGGCTGGAGGCATGTCGCGGCGACGGATCCGGCGGCCGTGCTGACCGCGGGGTTCTGGCGGACGCCGCACCCCTCGCTTCTGGCGTTCTGGGCCGGCACCGTCTGCCTGTGCATGTGGCACTACCGCTCGGTCGTGGCCGCCGCCGTCAAACAGAGGGTCAGGACCCAGACGTACGGCGAGCGCCTCGAACCCGTGGCGCTGCCGCCCGAACCCGGCCGCTGGGAAGCGATCCGGAAGATCACGCGTCGCGATAAGATCGACGTGAGCCGCGCCTGCTCGCCGGAATCGATCAGGGTCATCGAGGAGGCCTACGGTCTCGCCCGGAAGTTCAGGTCGAAGGAACTCGCCACAACGCATCTCTTCGCGGCCCTGCTCACGAGCCAGAAGATCGCGGTCGTCTTCGGCCGCCTCGGCCTGCAGTTCGAGAAATACCGCGACAAGCTCGCGCGCATGCTCAGCGCGCTGCCGAAGGACGACCTTTCCACCTCCGTATCGCCGGAACTGCGCGCCACGCTCCTCGACGCGTACGTCGAGGCCTTTGTCGAACGGCAGGCCGCCGTCGACGTGACGGAACTGTTCATGGCCGTGGTCCGCGCCGACGAGCGCGTGAAGGACCTGCTCATCGATCTCGGCGTCGACTCCCAGAAGGCAGAGAACGTGGTCCAGTGGATCCGCATCCAGGAACTGCTCCGCCAGCGGTATCGCCGCTTCTCGTCGGCGGCGAGGCTGAAGCCGAAGGGGACGATGAATCGCGCCATGACCGCGGTCGCCACGCCCTTCCTCGACCGCATCAGCACGGACATGACCAGGCTCGCGGCGTACGGCCACATCGCGCCGGTCATCGGGCGCGATGCGGAGTTCGAGGCGATCTTCCGGGTCATCGAAGGCGGGGGACGCAGCGTCGTGCTCGTCGGCCACCCGGGCGTCGGCAAGGACGCGATCATCGAGGGCATCGCGCAGCGCATGGTCGAGGAGGACGTTCCCGCTATCCTGCAGGACAGGCGTTTCCTGAACCTGAACGTGGCCCAGCTCGTCTCCGGCGCGACCGCGTCGGAGGCGCAGGAACGGCTGCTCGCGGCGCTCTACGAGGTCGCGCGCGCCGGCAACATCGTGCTCGTGGTGCCGGACGTCGCCGGCATGGTCGGCATTTCGGCCGGGTCCGGCGAGGCCATCGATCTCTCGCGCGTGTTCGCGACGGAGCTCGCCCGCGGTTACTTCTTCGCCATCACGACCGCGACGCCGCAGGCGTACCGCGCCGCGCTCGAGGGCACGCCGCTCGGCCAGGCGCTCACGAAGGTCGAAGTGCCGGAGATGGACGTGAACGAGGCCATCCAGGTGCTCGAGGCGAAGTCGGGCGGCATCGAATACAAGAACGAGGTTTTCTTCTCGTACGCCGCCGTCGAGGCGGCCGTGACGCTGTCCGACCGCTACCTGCACGAACAGACGCTGCCGGAAAAGGCCATCCAGATCGCTATGGAGACGGCGACCGCGGTCAGGAACGCCAAGGGCAAGAACGCCATCGTGACCAAGGACGACGTGGCGGCCGTCATCGCGGAGAAAACGCACATGCCGCTCAAACAGATGACGCAGGAGGAGTCGGAGAAGCTGCTCAACCTCGAGGAGCGGATGCATGCGCGCATGATCGGCCAGGAGGAGGCGGTGAAATCCGTCGCCTCGGCCATGCGCCGCGCGCGCGCCGAGCTGAAGGATCAGACGAGGCCGATCGCCAATTTCCTGTTCCTCGGCCCGACCGGCGTCGGCAAGACCGAGCTCGCGAAGACGCTCGCGGAGGAGTACTTCGGCAGCGAGGACGCCATGATCCGCCTCGACATGTCCGAATACCAGGACAAGGCCTCCATCTACAAGCTCATCGGCGAACCGGCGGGTGCGCAGGCCGGCGGCCTCCTCACCGAGGCGATCCGGCAGCGTCCGTTCTCGCTCCTGTTGCTCGACGAGCTCGAGAAGGCGCATCCGGACCTGCTGACCGTCTTCCTACAGGTCATGGATGACGGCCGGCTCACCGACAACGTCGGTCGGACCGTCGATTTCACGAACGTCATCCTCATCGCCACGTCGAACGCGGGCGCGCCGTTCGTGCAGGACGCCCTGCGCCAGAAGATGCCCATCGAGCAGATCCGCGAACGCCTCATGACGCAGGAACTCAAGGGCATCTTCCGTCCCGAGTTCCTGAACCGTTTCGACGGGATGATCGTCTTCCGCCCGCTCAACCAGGAGGAGATCGCGCAGATCGCGAAGCTCATGCTTAAGAAGGTCTCGAAGCGGCTCGAGGACAAGGGCATCCTTTTCGAGGTGACGGACGAGGCGGTCCGCGAGCTCGCCGTCGCGGGGTTCGACCCGCTCTTCGGCGCGCGTCCGCTGCGGCGCGTCATCCAGGACCGCGTGGACAACGCCATCGCCGACGCCCTCCTGCGCGGGCAGCTCTCTCGCCGCGATAAGCTCATCTACGAAAAGGGCGGCACGCTGCGGGTGGAGATGGCGCAGAGGCTGTAGCGAAGTTATCAGTTTTCAGTTAACGGTTTTCCGTCATTGAAGG
>JAVHQX010000068.1:0-3373 GCA_036171355.1 Patescibacteria group bacterium
CTGATCCGCGGGGTGCGCACGCTCGTGCTCGACGCCGCGATGTGGTTCGGTCGCGGCATGCCGGCGCACCTCACGCCCGACGTTGCCGTCCCGCTCGCCGCGAAGCTCGGCGCGAAAAATCTCGTCCTCACGCAGACCGGCCACACCTACCCGCCGCACCGGACCGCCGAGCGCGAGCTCAAGCGCTGGGCCGAGGAAACGGGCTCGTTCGACCCCCGCCGCCTCGCGCTCGCGTACGACGGGATGGTGATCGAGACGTAGACGCGGGCGCAGTGAGAAAGTGAGAGAGTGAGAAAGGCGGCGACACACACTCTCGCTTTCTCACTCGCCCGCACGAACTATCTCCATGTTCGACCTCGGCAAAATGAAACCGACCGGCTGGATCCTCGTGGCGGCGAACCTGCTGCCGATCTTCGGCGTGCTGTTCCTCGGTTGGGACATCCACGCGGCGCTCGTGCTGTTCTGGTCGGAGAACCTGGTGACCGGGCTCTTCGCCGTCCTGCGCATCGCCCTCGCGAAAGGCGAGCTCCCGATGAAGATCTTCCTGATCCCGTTCTTTCTGTTCCACTTCGGCATGTTCACGGCGGTGCACGGCATCTTCGTCGCGTTCCTCGTCGCGGGGCCGGAACAGGGACTTACGGACCCGTTCGCCACGCTCTCGTCGCTCCTGCTGACGGTCTGGCCGGGCGTCGCCGCGCTGCTCGCGAGCCACGGCGTGTCGTTCTGGATGAACTACGTCCGGGGCGGCGAACGTTTCACGACCAGCCCGGACAAGGAAATGCTGCGGCCGTACAATCGCGTGGTCATCTTGCACGTCACCATCATCGCCGCCGCCTTCCTGCTCGCGGCGCTCGGCAGCCTCAACGCGAAACCCTCCGGATTCGCGGCGCAGGTCCCGGCGCTCGTCCTCGTCATCATGAAGATCCTCGTCGACGCCGCGTCGCATCATCGGATCCACGCGGACCGCGTGCCCGCGCCGCCGGGCGCGGCTTGAAACCGCGTAAAATAGGGGGAACGGCGCCATTCTGGTACGATAGCCGCACGCCGCGTCGGCCGTTTAGCACGTCACCATTCACGCATGTTTTTCGAGGAAAAGAAGGACGACGGGTCGCTGACGCTTTACTGTTTTAATCCCGCAGTCACCCTCCTCACGTTCATCGTCGAAACGTCGTTCGCGATCTATGCGCTCATCCGTTACCGGAGGAGCCTTTTTTGCAACATCTCGGTCGCGCTCCTGCTGCTGCTCGCCTGGTTCCAGATCGGCGAATACGTGCTCTGCACGCAGCATGTCGATCTCATGATGTGGTCGCAGATCGCCTTCGCGAGCATCACCTTCCTTCCCGTGCTCGCGGCGCACCTCGTGACGATCGCGACGGGGCGCAGGGCGCTCGTACCGCTCGGCTACGTCATCGCCGCGGCGTTCATCTACGTCATCATCTTCATCCCGCCGGTCAGCATCACCACCTCCTGCACCGGCCGATTCGTCATCTTCGACGCCGCCTCGCCGTTCATCTTCCCGTACATCGTCTTTTATCTCGGCTATATCATCCTCGGCGCGTCGCGTCTCGGTCACGCGCTCCTCAAACGCTACGGTGACCGGGAGACGAGCTACTGGCTGCTCGCGGGTTACGCTTCGTTCGTCGTGCCGACCATCATCGTCTACGCGTTCTTCGAATCGTCGCGCGTCGGCTTCTCGTCGATCCTGTGCGGCTTCGCCATCTTCTTCGCCTTCATCATCGGCATGAAGATCCTTCCGCATCATGAGAAGGAGAAGAAACTCAAGCTGAAACTGAAGCTGCCGATCGGTTGAGGTATGAGGCTCGCGCGACCGACGTGCAGCTGGCCGGGAACGGATCCGCGCATGCCGCGTTACCACGACGAGGAGTGGGGGACGCCGACGCACGACGACCGGCTCCATTTCGAATACCTGATTCTCGACGCGAACCAGGCGGGCCTGTCGTGGTTGACGGTGCTCCATAAGCGCGACGCCTTCCGCCGCGCCTACGCCGGATTCGATTACCGGAAGGGCGCGAAGTTCGGCGCGAAGGACGTCCGGCGGCTCATGGCGGACAAGGGCATCATCCGCAACCGGCAGAATCCTTTCGGCGATCGCCAACGCCAGGGCGCTCATGGCCGTGCGGAAGGAATTCGGGACGTTCGACGCCTACGTCTGGCGCTTCGTCGGCGGCCGGACGATCGTGCGCAAGCCGAAAGAACTTTCGAATATCGCTGCGGTGTCGAAGGAGGCGGAGGCGATGAGCAAGGACATGAAGAAACGGCCCGCCGCTCTTTTTCGTCCTCGCGATTCTCGCCGACGGCTGCGCGTCCGCGCCGCCCCCGCTCTACGCCTTCGACTACGCTCCGCCGCACCGCGAGTCGTAGCATCGGACGTACGCCCAAGGGAGGGAAACGTCGTCGCTGCAGCGCGTCTTCGACGACGAACGCACCGACGCCCGGGTCAAGGTCTACCGCGACCCGTTCCATTCGCCCTCGCCCGCGGACGCGTTGCGCGCGTACCGCGTCGTCCTCTCCCGCCGCGGCTTCGAGATCCCGGAGGGCGGCCTCGCCGTCGGCGACGACGGTACTGCGCGGTTCCCGATCGCGGACCCGGCCCATCGCCTGAAGGGCGAGGTCATCGGCGTCCGCGTCACATCCGACCGCCGCAGCATGGTCCTCGTCGGCACCTAGCCGAAGGAGAACGACGCCGCGGCGCGCGATTGACAAACCGGCTTGTTGAGGCCAAGGTCGAGGAAGGTCTTTCACCCCACACGGCGGCGGCGCAAGCGCCGGCCCCCGGACAACAGAGAGGAAGAGGCGATGAAAACAGAAGACAACGTCGTCCCCGTCGTCATCGAATCGACGCATCGAGGCGAGCGCGCCTGGGACATCTTTTCCCGGCTGCTCAAGGATCGCATCATCATCCTTGGCACGCCGATCGACGACATGGTCGCGAACGTCGTCGTCGCCGAGTTGCTGTTCTTGGAGAGCGAGGATCCCGAGAAGGACATCCACCTCTACATCAACAGCCCCGGCGGCGCGGTGACGGCCGGTCTCGCCATCTACGACACCATGCAGTTCATCCGCGCGCCGGTCGCGACGTACTGCATGGGCCTCGCCGCGTCGATGGGCGCGGTGCTGCTCGCGGCGGGCGCGAAGGGGAAGCGGTTCGTGCTTCCGAACGCGACCGTGATGATCCACCAGGTCCTCGGCGGCGCCAATGGCCAGGCCACGGACATCGAGATCCAGACGAAGGAGATCATGTATCTCAAGGAGCGGCTCAACCGGATCCTCGCGGACCACACCGGCAAGGACTACGAGAAGATCTGCGCCGACACCGAGCGCGACCACTACCTTCACGGGCAGGGAGCGGTCG
>JAVHQX010000069.1:0-3325 GCA_036171355.1 Patescibacteria group bacterium
CGTGACGGCGATATAGTCGACGGCGGGCTGCACGGGCGTGCTCGGATCGGCGTCTTCCCAGGCCTTCACTTCCTTGCGCAGCATCCCGATCATGACGTCCTCGGGATATTCGCCGAGGACGCCCATGCCTCTGGAGGCGAAATTCCCGTACTACGCGACGATGCGTTTGAAGGGCAGGATGGCGCCGTACTCGGGATACGCGGCGGTGACGGGCCAGAGGCTGGGTTTCGCCGCGGTCCCATCCTGGGGTTCGGCCGCGTCCTCGGCGACGTGCGCCAGCTGCCGGAGCTTGCGGTCATAGGCGTCCCTGTCGAGCGTCGGCTTGGGCGGGACCGCCAGCGTAACGACGGCGGACGCGACCGTCCTGTTCGCGCGTTCGTGCATCGCCAAGGTCACTACGATGGCGAACATCGCGGCAATCATCACCGCGCCGAACGTCGCGATCGCCATGAGGGGAGTGACCCGCTTCATCGGTTCATGAGATTATCGGCACCCCTCATCGCGTCAGCGATCAGGGACCGTTATTCAGGCCTTGCCCGTGCCGCCGCACTTCTCGCAGGTCACCTGCTTCTTGATGGTCGCGCTGACCTCGCCCTCGACGCCGCAGACCTCGCATTCCGCAACCTCCGATTCCTCGTCCGCCGGATCCTCTAGGGTCTTCCCGCCGCCCTTGCAGGCGGCGCCTACCTCTTCCAGATGTCGATGATCGTGCCGCTCGGCAGCGATGCGGCGGCGGGGTACAAGCATAACCGCGTCCAGTCCTGCTACCTGCAGGTCATTGAATACTGACGCGCACGACGCGGCAATCTCTCACAAGCGGACATCGACAGATGCCCGCTTTTCTTTTTCCGTCGATCCCGCGGCGCTCCCTATCGTTCCTTGAGCAACGCGAGGATCTCGTCGAGTTTCGCGTCCATGGCGGCGAGCCGGTCTCCGCCGGCGCCCTGCTGCGGCTCGGCTTCCGCGGCCTCGCCCTCCGCGCGGGCCGTGGCACCGCACCCGCCGTTCCGCTTGTCGCACGACCAAAAGGCCGAGTACGGCTTGTTCTTGGCCCGGCTGAATCCCGCCGGCACCAGACGCATCTCCATGTCGCACTTCTCGCACGTTTTCACGATCATATCGCGTGAAAATGATGGATTAATCCTGATGGCGAAAGAGCGGCGGCGAATATAGACGAGCGCCGGAATGCCGTCAAACGACCGGGCAGAAAAAACGTCATGCCCCCGCGGGGCACGGCGTTTTCGGATGCGCGCGGACGGCGCAGCGGCTCAATACGGCGTGATCACGTTCGGGTCGCAATGTTCCGGATCGTCGATGCATTTGTCCAGCGATGTCGCGCGCTCGGCCCGCCTCGTTGCGAACCTCACGGCGGCGTTCATCATCTCCTCGCTCACGGCCGAAGCGCCCGTCAGTCCCGTCCCAATTTCGCCTTTCGCAAGGCCATGGCGTTGATCGAAACGATGATGGTGGAAAGCGACATGAACACCGCCGACCATGCGGGCTGCATGACGAGGCCCCTGGACGCCAGCGCGCCGGCGGCGAGCGGCAACGCGACGATGTTGTAACCGGAAGCCCAGAGGATGTTCTGGATCATCTTCGCATAGGTCAGCCGCGAGAGCGTGATGATCTTCGGGATGTCGCGCGGGTCGTTCCTGACCAGGATGATGCCGGCGGATTCGACGGCCACGTTCGTGCCCGCGCCGATGGCGATGCCGAGGTCCGCCTGCGTGAGCGCCGGCGCGTCGTTGATGCCGTCGCCGACCATGGCGACCTTTTTCCCCTTCTGCTGCAGCAATTTCACTTTCTCCGCCTTCTTGTCCGGAAGCACCCTGGCGAACACCTCGTCGATGCCGAGTTCCGCGGCCACCCAGGCCGCCACGTCTTCCGAATCGCCGGTGACCATGCCGATCGTGAGGCCCATCCCCTTGAGTTCGCGGATGGCCTCGCGCGATTCTTCGCGGATGACGTCGGCGAGCGCGATCGCGCCGAACGGCCGCCCGCCCTTCACCACGTAGATGACGGTCTTTCCCTTCTTGTTTTCGGCGTCGATCTCCTTCCCGTAGCGCTCGTCGACGACGCCGCCGTAATGTTCGAGCAACGACTGGCCTCCCGCCGCGACCTCTTCGCCGCCAACGATCCCGCGCACCCCCTTGCCGGGGACCCGGGAAAACTCCGTCACCGCCGGAACGTCGCCGCCGGATTCCCGCGCCTTGGCGACGATCGCTTTCGCGATGACGTGCTCGGAAGGAGCGTCGACCGCGGCGGCGAGGCGCAGCACCTCGCGCTCGTCCGCGCCGGCGAAGCTCCAGACGCGGTCCACGCCGTACGCGCCCTTCGTGAGCGTCCCCGTCTTGTCGAAAAGGACGACGTCGATGTCCTTGGCCGCCTCAAGCGCGAGCCGCTGCTTCACGAGGAAGCCGTTCTTGGCGGCGAGCATCGTCGAGATCGAGGCGACGAGCGGGACCGCGAGGCCGAGAGCGTGGGGGCAGGCGATGACGAGCACGGCGACCATCCGTTCGACCGCGTATCCCGGTTCGGCCACGAACAGCCAGGCGACGAGCGTGACGAGGCCGCCGCCCACGGCGACTGCCGTGAGGACCTGCGCGGCGCGGTCCGACAGGATCTGCAGACGCGATTTCGAGGCCTGCGCTTCGGCGACGAGGCGCATGACCCCGGCCAGGAAGGTCTTTTCGCCGATCTTCGCGACCTTGACCGTGAACGACCCGTCGCCGTTCACCGTCCCGGCGATGACCTCGCTCCCCGGGCCCTTGGGCACCGGCCGCGATTCGCCCGTCACCATCGACTCGTCCAGTTCGGTCTTGCCTTCGACGACCACGCCGTCGGCGGCGACTTTGCCGCCGGGACGGACGACGAGCAGATCGCCTTCGCGCAATCCGGCGAGCGCGACGGTCGCGGTCTTCCCTCCCCTCACGACCTCGACGGTGTCCGGAAGCAGCTTGGAGAGTTCCTTGAGCGCGCCCTGCGTGCTCTGCACCGCGCGCATCTCGAGCCAGTGGCCGAGCAGCATCACCGTGATGAGCGTCGTCAGTTCCCAATACAAGGCCTCGCCGCCGATGAACAACGTCGCCACGCTCCAAAGATACGCCGCGGAGATGGCGATCGCGATGAGCGTCATCATCCCGGGGAGCTTCGCCCGCACCTCGCGGACCGCTCCGTTGAGGAAGACCCAGCCGCCGTAGAAGAAGACGACGGAACCGAGGAGCGGCGCGAGAACGCCGGATCCGGCGAATTCCGGAACGGCCTTCCATTGAAGGAGGACGACCGGGATCGTCAGCGCGAGCGACAGCCAGAACCTCCTCGCGAA
>JAVHQX010000070.1:0-14453 GCA_036171355.1 Patescibacteria group bacterium
ATCCGCGCCGCCGCGGGCGGCCGCTGGTACGTCTGCCGCACGAGCAAGCTCTACGGCGTCCAAGGCTCGTCCCCGAACGCCAAGCCGAGCTTCGTGAGCATCATGCTGAAGCTCGCGGCGACCAAGCCGGAGCTCGGCATCGTCGACGAAGAGGTCGGTTCGCCGACCTACACGCGCGACCTCGCGGAGGCGACGCTGCGCCTCGTGACGGGGGAATACGCGCCTGGCGTCTACCATCTCGTGAACGAGGGGCAGGGCGTCACTTGGTACGGCTTCGCCGAGGAGTTTTTCGGCCTGCGGGGCGTCACCGTGCCGCGCAAGCCGGTCTCGAGCGCGGCCTTCCCCAAGCCGGCCAAGCGCCCGAAGTTCGCGCCGCTCCTGAACACCAAGTTCCCGAAGCTCCGTCCCCGCATCGACGCGCTCAGGGCGTTCTTCGCTGAAGCGCGCGAACGGGCCTGATCAGACCCCGACCGTCCCGCCACCTCTGCCTCTCGATAGAGGAAGGGCGGGATTCCGACTTCATGTCGGGACAGCGTCGGGGTTTTTCGTTTTCCCGGCCGGCGCCCTCGCGGGCCGTTGACAGGAACCGTGTTTTCCGTCCCGCCGCGGTGGTACGCTGATGGGTGCTATGGCCCGTTAGAAATCCTCCGCGAAAATTTTCCTCAAAGGAAATTTTCGCCGGTTCTAGCGGCGCTAATCCCGTGAAGAGACATACCCACCCATAGCGTCTCTTCTGCATGCGACAGATTTCTAACGGGCTATGAAGGCACTCATCACGGCCGGCGGGCGCGCCACCAGGCTCCGGCCCATCACTTGGACCATCAACAAGCACCTCATCCCGCTTGCGAACAAGCCGATGATCTTCTACGCGCTCGAGAAGATCGCCGAGGCGGGCATCAAGGAGGTCGGCATCAACGTGAACGTCGGAGAGCAGGAGATCCAGGCCGCCTGCGGCGACGGTTCGCGCTGGGGGCTGAAGATCACCTACATCGAGCAGGTCGGCGGCCCGAAGGGGCTCGCGCACATCCTCAAGGTCGCGAGGCCCTTCCTCGGCGACGAGCCGTTCCTGTTCTACCTCGGCGACAACATCATCCTCGGCAGCATCACGAAGTTCGTCGACCGGTTCCGCTCGGGCGGACTGAACGCGCTCCTTGCGCTCGCTAAGGTGAAGGACCCGCAGCGGTTCGGCGTCCCGGAACTGAAGGACGGCAAGATCGTGCGCGTCGACGAGAAGCCGAGCCAGCCCAAGAGCGATTTCGCGGTCACCGGCATCTACGTCTACGACAGCAACGTGTTCAAGGCCGTCGACGCCATCCCGCCGTCGCCGCGCGGCGAATACGAGATCTCCGACGTGCATACCTGGCTCATCGATCACGGCTACGCCATCGGGTACGAGGAGATCACCGGCTGGTGGAAGGACACCGGCAAGCCGGAAGACCTGCTGGAGGGAAACCAGCTCCTGCTCTCCGAGATGAAGGCCTCCGAGATGACGATCGAAGGCGAGGTGGCCGAGGGCGCCGTGCTGCACGGGAAGGTGAAGATCGGCAAGGGCACCGTCATCCGCGACCGCGTGCTCATCCGCGGCCCGGTCATCATCGGCGAGGGCTGCGTCATCGAGAACAGTTACATCGGGCCGTACACGGCCATCGGCGACAACGTCGAGGTCTACAACACCGAGATCGAACACTCCGTCGTCTTCGACCACGTCGACATCAACTGCTCCAGGCGCATCGTGGACAGCATTATCGGCGAGAACGCCACCATCCTGTCCGCCCACGCGACCATGCCGATGGGCCACAGGCTCATCATCGGCGACAATTCGGTCGTGGAGGTCTAGGGCGGTCTCCCCGGCGCGCCGGAATAAGGCGGGCGGCCCCTTTCCCGGGGGCCGCCATTTGCTTTTTTATGCCGTATCTATAAGGTTGAGGCGCTCTTTTCCCGCCCTGCGGGTCTGCCTGCCAAGGAGGAATGCCGTGGGTGACAACGATAAATGGACCATCCTCATCGATCTCGATGACACGCTGATCCCGAACACGCACTTGTATCATCTGCCGAGCCTGAGGTGCGGTATGCTCATCTCGTCCGCCATGGGCGAGAAAAGCGTCCACCCGCTCGAGATGCTCAAGGCGCAGCTCGAGATCGACATGACCATGGTCAAGTCGCACGGCTACGGAGTGGACCGTTTTCCCAAGAGCTGGGTGAAGACCTATGAGACGCTCGCGCGACGCGCGGGTCTGCCGGTCGACCGCAAGGTCTGCGAAGCCATCCGGAAGGCCGCCGCCGCGTTCACGCGCGGCCGGTACGTCCCGTTCGACGGCGCCAAAGAGGCGCTCATGGAGCTCCAGCGCGATGGCCACTCGCTGCACCTCATCACCGCGGGCGACAAGGCGCTTCAGGAGAAGAAGGTGCGCGTGTCCGGCCTCTCCTCGCTGTTCGACTCGGTCAACGTGACCGGCGTCGACAAGAAGCCCGTCATGGCCAAGATCGTCGGCGAACGCAAGGAGCGCGTCATGATGGTCGGCGACTCGACCAAGAGCGACGTGAAGCCGGCAATCGAGCTCGGCATCGTCGCCGTGCACGTGCCGAGCCACACCTGGGCGTTCGCGCAGGCCGACGTGGACCGCCGGAAGTACCTGGTCATCAGCAGCATCTCCGAGCTGCCCGAGCTCGTCCGCAAGCTCATGCGCCGCCCGCGCCGCGCCGCGAGGTCGGCATGAACGTCAATCAAGAAAGGCCGCGGATTTCTCCCGGTCTTTTTCTTTTGGGGAATGAAAAAAGAGCCGCGGCCCGTTTTGTTTTTTCTCATCCTCGCCTCCGTCCACTGAAAACTGACAACTGATAACTGTTCCCTGGTCTTGTTCCTCCTTACAGATCCCTCTCGTAAATTCCCTTCTGATTGCCGACCGATCCTACGAAGCGCAGCACGTTGGCCGCGGGGTCGACGACGAACGATCCGACGTTGGTGAACCGGATGAGTTCGATCACGTTGCGGCGGTCGCGGTCGTCGAACTCCGCGAACGAGATCCCGTTCTCCGTCGCGAAGAACAGCCCGTCGCCCGCGGGAGACCATGCGCATCCGGTGATCGGCGTGCCGAGCCTCGTGATGAGCGTCCGGTCGCCCGTCGCCGCGTCGACGACTGAAATCTCGAAATCGTTCCACAGCAAGAGCCGTTTCGCCTTGGCGTCCCACGACGCGTCGGTGGCGTCGAATTCGAACGCCGCGGCCGTCGACGGATCGACGATGACGACGCGGCGCCTCTTCCGGTCTTCGGCGACGAGGCGGCGTCCGTCGTCGGCGAGGAAGCGGTAGTCGCCGGCGGGAAGCTCGGCCGTCACGGCGGCGTCATTGCCGCTGATGCGTTCGAGCGCGACGATCGGGGTTTTTTCGTCGTCCGTCGTCTTCCGCAGCGCGTAAGTCGTCCTTCCCCGGACCGTCGCGTCTTCCGCGCCGTCCTCGAGGCGGATGGGAGAGACCGCGCCGGTCCCCGCGTCGGCGGAGAAAATGCCGTCCGCGCTGACGACGATGATGCGGGATCCGTCCTCGTTCCACCGCGCGGCGAGCCTGCCCTTCGGGAAGCCTTCATGGATCGCGATGGTCGACGACGGAGCGTCGGGGAGGAACCGGAGGACGCGAGTGGAGCCGTCCGCCGTCGCCGTGAAGAGGATGGCGTCGCCGGCAGGCGACCAGTCGAGGCGCGCGTCGGCGTAGGCGTCCTTCGCGAAACGGGCGAGCAGGACCGGCTCGCCGCCGTTTTTGAGGACGGCCAGCTCTTTCCACGCGCCGTCGTCCGCGATGAACGCGACGTCCCTGCCGTCCGCGTTCCACGCCGCCTCCGCAACGTCCCTGTCGAGCGTCAGGCGGGGAAGCGCGTCCTTGTACAGGACGATGTCCGTGGCGAACGTCGTTTCGCCGCTCCGGACCTCGAGCGTCTTTTCCCATGCCAGATAGCCCTTCTTTTCGAGGCGGACGCGGTAGTCTTCGGGCAGCAGCCGGGTGAAGGACGCCGGCGTGACCTTCCGCTGCGGCGCGCCGTCGAGGTAGGCGCGCGCGCCCGGCGGGATGGTCTGGGCGAGGAGGCTTCCCGTCTTCTGGACGCGCTGCCGTTTCCAGTTGTACCGGTAGCCCGAGGTGTACAGGATGAGCGCGGGAGCGGTCACGAGGAACGCCGCCGCGAACAGTACCGTGATGATGATTCTGAGGCGTGCGTGCATGACCGCTGCCGCCGGCCCGGACGGTTGCAAAACCGGCTCGGCGGGATTACCATTGCCCAAACAGGATTACTCCATAGTATGCCACAACACCCCACCGAACGCAGCAGCGGCGCCGCCGTGAAGACGAAGGACGCGAAGGTTCCGCGGGCCGCGACGCGCCTGCTCATCCGCGGCGGCAGACCCATCGACGGTGAGATCCGCGTGGGCGGCATGAAGAACGCCGCGACTCCGATCATCGCCGCGACGCTGCTCGTGCAGGAGCGCTGCGTCCTCCGGAACGTGCCCCGACTTTCGGACGTCGAACGGATGCTCGACATCCTCCGTTCGCTTGGCGCGTCCGTCGAATGGACCGGCGGCCACGAACTCGCCATCGACGCGTCTGCTGCCGATATCGGATCCCTCGACGCCAAGGCCGTGAAGAGCATGCGTTCCTCGATCCTGCTGATGGGTCCGCTGCTCTCGCGTTTCCACGAAGTGGAGATCCCCGAACCGGGCGGCTGCAACCTCGGCAACAGGCCGATCGACACGCACCTCGTCGCGCTCGAAGGGCTCGGCGCGCGCATCGAACGGTTCGACAAGAATTACCGCCTCACCACGACGGGGCTCAAGGGCGGCACGATCGTGCTGCCGGAGTTCTCCGTGACCGCCACGGAGAACGCGATCATGGCCGCGGTCCTGGCGGAGGGCAGGACCGTCATCAAGATCGCGGCGACCGAGCCGCATGTGCAGGATTTGGCGAAGTTCCTCGCGGCAGCCGGCGCCCGCATCCAGGGGATCGGCACGCACACGCTCACGATTGACGGCGTCGTTCGGCTGCGCGGCGTGACGCACTCCATCATCCCTGACCAGATCGAGTCCGCGACGCTCGCGGTCGTCGGCGCGCTGACCAAGGGTACGCTGCGCATCGTCGGCGTCAGGCCGGACCACCTCGACATGATCCTGCTCGCCCTCGGCAAGGCGGGGGTGAAATACGAGATCGACGGCGACGTCCTGACCATGCCGCGCCCGGCCTCGCTTTCCGCGTTCCGCCTGCAGACCATGCCGTACCCCGGCTTCCCGACGGACGCGCAGGCGCTCTTCGGCCTGCTCGCCACGCAGTGCGTCGGCACCAGCCTCATCCATGATCCGCTGTTCGACGGCCGCTTTGGCTATGTCGGCGAGCTCCAGAAGATGGGGGCGAACGCGACCGTCTGCGACCCGCACCGCGTGCTCATCTCCGGACCGACGCCGCTTTACGGGACGGAAATCCGCGGTCTCGACCTTCGCGCGGGCGCGACCCTTGTCGTCGCCGGCCTCGTCGCTCAGGGCGAAACCGTCATCCACGGCGCGGAAATCGTCGATCGCGGCTACGAGGACCTCGACGGCCGCCTTGCCGCCATCGGCGCCGGCATCACGCGCGTCGCGTGACCCATCATACACAGGCCATATTTCGGCCCTATTGAGCCATTTTTCGGCTTTTGACCGTTCGGGGCCGCTCTGCTAAACTGCAAAAGGATTCCGCGCCGCAGCGTTCCGCATGCGGCGCCTCTCGTATGGACCAGACGACGCAACCGCAGATTCCCGGGAAAAAACCAGACGCCGTTTCCCGCCAGTACGCGTTCGGCGTGCTGATGGCGCTCGCCGTCGCCGTCAGTTTCATGGCCGGCGTGTTCATCGGCGATCTTCGGCGCGCGCCGGCGAAGGCGCAGGCGTCCGGCGATGGCCAACTCCTGAACACGAACGCCAAGCCCGACGTCCCGCTCAAGGACGTCGATTTCCAGGCGTTCTGGAACATCTGGAAGACCGTCAAGGAGCGCTACGTCGAGACGCCGCCGTCCGACGTGAAGATGTTCTACGGCGCGATCTCGGGCATGGTCGGTTCGCTCGGCGATCCGTACTCGGTGTTCTTCGACCCCGACTACGCGCAGAAGTTCTCGAAGGAGCTCGAGGGCGAGTTCGAAGGCATCGGCGCCGAGATCGGCGTAAAGCAGGACAAGCTCACCATCATCGCGCCGCTTCCCGGCACGCCCGCGGACAAGGCCGGTATCAAGTCCGGCGACCGCATCCTGGCCATCGACGGCATCGACACCACCGGCATGCTCGTCGACGACGCCGTGTCCCGCATCCGCGGTGACAAGGGGACTCCCGTGAAGCTGCTCATCACGCGCGAAGGCCTCAAGGAGCCGAAGGAGATCACCATCGTCCGCGACAAGATCCTCGTCGAGTCCGTGAAATGGAAGACGGTCAAGGCCTCGGGCAAGAAGATCGGCGTCATCACCATCACGCACTTCAACGAGAAGACCGAGGCGAAGTTCAACGAGGCCGTGCGGAGCCTCCTGCTTGAGGGTCCCGACGGCATCATCCTCGACCTGCGGAACAATCCCGGAGGCTTCCTCGACACCGCGGTCAGCGTGGCCGGAGAATGGGTGCCGCATGACGTCATCGTCGTGGAGAAGTTCAGCGACGGCACCAAGAAGAACTACGCGTCCGACGGCAAGTCCCGCCTGACCGACGTGCCGACCGTGGTGCTCGTGAACGGCGGTTCCGCCTCCGCTTCGGAGATCGTCGCGGGCGCGTTGCAGGACCACGCGAAGGCCGCCATCGTGGGCGAGAAGACCTACGGCAAGGGGTCGGTGCAGGACTACACGGAATTCGAGGACGGCTCGGCCCTCAAGCTCACCGTCGCGCTTTGGCTCACGCCCAAGGGCCGCTCGATCAACAAGGAGGGCATCATGCCCGACGTCGAAGTGAAGCTGACGCCGGCGGATTTCGAAGCCGACAAGGATCCGCAGTATGACAGGGCGATCGACATCCTGACGGGCAAGGAGAAGGTCCCCGCAGCCGCTCCGACTCCCGCTCCCGCTCCCGCAACGCCTTGAGGCACGCGATTATGCAGCAGAAAAGAGCCGCACGCGATTCGAAGAAGGGCCCGGCGGACAGGGTCAAAGTGGAGATCTCCGCCGGCGGAATCGTCTTCAAGCGCACCCCGAAAGGGGTGCGTATCGCGTTCATCATGGACCCCTTCAACAAGTGGGCTTTCGCAAAGGGCCACGTCGAGAAGGGCGAGGCCATCATGGACGCGGCCGTCCGCGAGACGCGCGAGGAGATGGGCCTGCGGAAGATCCGCGTGGTCGCGCCGCTTGGCACGATCGATTTCTGGTTCCGCGACCGTTACCGCGCCGAGACGAAAGGCGTGCTCGTGCACAAGTACGTGCACTATTTCCTGATGCAGACGCCGACGGGCGCGTACGGCAAGCCGCAGAAGACCGAAAAGATCCGCAAGATCATCTGGACGCCGCTTCCCAAGGCCTTGTCGACCTCGAGCTACGAGGACGTCCGGCCGATCCTCAGGAAAGCGGTCGACTGGTTCGGCAAGGAACGCCGGCGCGGGCCGCAGCAGCGGCCGCCGGAGGCCCCGGGCGCGAAGCCCGTCCCCGGCACGGGCGGCGGGGAATGACGATCGACGCGAGACGCGGAGTTATCGGTTGTCAGTTATCAGTAATGCCGCCCTTGCCGTTACTGAAAACTGAGAACTGACAACTGAAAATTTTCCTATGCCAAAGTTCATCTTCATCGTCGGCGGTGTCATGTCGGGCGTCGGCAAGGGCGCGGCGTGCGCCTCCATCGGCAGGATCCTCCAGGGACGCGGCTACGGCGTCACGGCGATCAAGATCGATCCGTACATCAACGTCGACGCCGGCACCATGAATCCCGTGGAGCACGGCGAGGTGTTTGTGACGGCGGACGGCGACGAGACGGACCAGGATATCGGAAACTACGAGCGGTTCCTCGACATCGACATCACCAGCGTGAACTACATGACGACTGGCCGCGTCTACCGGACGGTCATCGAGAAGGAACGCAACCTCGAGTACGGCGGCAAGACGGTGGAGGTCGTGCCGCACGTGCCGGAGGAGGTCATCCGCCGCATCCACGCGGCGCAGCGCCGGGCCAAGGCGGACTTCACCATGATCGAGATCGGCGGCACGGTCGGCGAGTACCAGAACGTGCTGTTCCTCGAAGCGGCCCGCATGATGAAGCTCGAGCATCCCAAGGACGTGATGACGATTCTCGTGAGCTACCTGCCGATCCCGTCGAAGACGGGCGAGATGAAGACGAAGCCGACGCAATACGCCGTGCGGACGCTCAACGGCGCCGGCATCCAGCCGGACATGATCCTCGCGCGCGCCGAACGTCCGCTCGATGCGCCACGGCGCCGCAAGCTCTCCGTGTTCTGCAACGTGCACGAGGAGGACGTCATTTCGGCGCCGGACGTCGATACCATCTACGAGATTCCCGTGAACTTCGAGAACGAGGACCTCGGCGGGAAGATACTCCGCAAGTTCGGCATGCGCAGCCGCGGCCGGGACATGAAGGAATGGCGGCGTTTCGTCGGAACCATCAAGAACGCCGGGAAGCCGGTGCGGATCGGCATCGTCGGCAAGTACTTCTTGACCGGCAGCTTCACGCTGGCGGACTCCTATCTTTCCGTCATCGAGGCGTTGAAGCACGCGGCGTGGAAACTCGGCGCGAAGCCGCAGCTCGAGTGGCTCAACGCCGAGGAATACGAGAATGATCCGCGGAAGCTCAAGACGCTCTCGTCGTACGACGGCATCCTCATTCCAGGCGGTTTCGGCAGCCGCGGCGTCGAAGGCAAGATCAAGGCGATCAAATATTGCCGCGAGAAGAAGATCCCGTACTTCGGCCTGTGCTACGGCATGCAGCTCGCGACCATCGAATTCGCGAGGAACGTCGCGGGCCTCCGCGGCGCGAACACCAACGAGGTCGACCAGGACACGCCGCATCCCGTGATCCACATCATGCCGGAGCAGGCGGCCATCGTCCGCGCCAAGAAGTTCGGCGGTTCGATGCGTCTCGGCGAATATCCCTGCGTCCTGGCGCAATCGACGGTGGCGCGCCGCGCCTACGGCGCGGCCGAGGTGAAGGAGCGGCACCGGCACCGCTACGAGGTGAACAACGCCTATCGCGAGCGCCTACGCGAGGCGGGCCTCATCTTCGCGGGCACCTCGCCCGATGGGCTTCTCGTGGAGATCATCGAGCTCAAGGACCACCCCTTCTTCGTCGGTACGCAGTTTCATCCTGAATTCCTGTCGCGTCCGTTGCGGCCGCACCCGCTGTTCCTCGCCTTCGTGAAGGCGTGCATGCGACGGAGATAGAAGAGCGGAGAACGAAGAATGGAGCTTGGAGATTGGAGAACGGAGACGTCGGCGACGGCGGCACGTCTTCGTACTTCGGTCTCCGGTCTCGAAAAAAGCACCCTGTCGGGGCGCTTTTTCCGCTTAGGCTTTTGATTCCGGCCTCACGTGGACGAAGTTGGCGTCCTCGAGTTTGCCGTGGAATTTGCGGACCTTCTTCTTGATGAAGTGGACGATACCCCTTGCGGTCGCGAAGAGGGTGTCGTCGCCGCCGCGGCGGACGTTCGCGCCCGCACGGAACTTCGAGCCGCGCTGACGGACGAGAATCGCTCCAGGCTTGGCGGTCTGGCCCTCGAAGAGCTTCACGCCAAGGCGTTTGGCGATGGAATCGCGGCCGAGTTGTGTAGAGCCGCCAGCTTTCTTATGTGCCATAACGGAGAATATTTAAGCGAAGATGAGGGCAGTATAAAGCACGTCCCTCCGGCTGTCAAGGCGCGGGCGGCGATGGCGGCGTCGTCCGCGGAAGCCCTTAAAAAGGCTCAATGGAGGTAAAATCCGCGTCCCGTCCCATCCGCGGCGGGAGGGAGCCGGGTTTGACGCCCCATCGCGTCCGTTGCTACGCTCCGCGGGTATGCAAGTCATGCGTTATTTCGACTACGCGGCATCGACGCCGCTCGACCCGCGCGTCGCGGAGGCTATGGCGGCGGCGGCCGCGAAACCCGGGAATCCCTCCTCCATTCACGCGTTTGGAAGGGCGCTTCGGGAGGACGTCGATCGCGCGAGGGCGTCGGTGGCCCGCCTGCTCGGCGTCGGGCCCGGAGCGGTGACGTTCACGTCGGGCGCGACGGAGGCGAACGCGCTCGCCGTCATGGGCGCATGGCGCGCGGCTGCGCGCGCGCATCCCGGGAAGAAACTGACGATCGTCGCCGGCGGGCTCGAACACGCGTCGGTCGCGGGCTCGCTGGCGGCGCTCGCCGCGGACGAGGGGGCGGATGTCGTCTTGGTCGGCGCGGACAAGGACGGAGCGGCGTCTCCGGCCGACGTCGCCGCCGCCATGACGCCGGAGACCGTCCTGGTGTCGGTCATGTGGGCGAATAACGTGCTCGGCAGCATCCAGCCGGTGCGTGAGATCGGGCGGCTGGTCGCCGAAGAGCGCATGCGCCGGGGCGCGGGGGGACTGCCCGTCGCGTTCCATTCCGACGCGGTGCAGGCCGTCCGCACGGAGGCCGTCCTGCCGAGCGAGGCTGGCGTCGACCTGCTGACGGTCTCCGCACATAAGATGTACGGCCCGAAGGGCGTCGGCGCGCTGGTGCGGACGTCGGGAAGCGCCCTGCGACCCTTATATGCCGGCGGCGGGCAGGAGGACGGCCTGCGGAGCGGCACCGAGAACGCCGCGGGTATCGCGGGATTCGGACGCGCGGCCGGGATCCTCGCGGACGAACGGGAGGCGGACGCCGCGCATGCGGCGGCGCTGCGGGCGTCGTTTCTCGCGGAACTCGCGGAACGGGCCCCCCGCATGGAAGTCGTGGCCGGGGCGCATTCCGTGCCGGGCATCATCTTCCTGCGCCATCCCGGGGTCGACGGCGACCTGCTCGCGCTCACGCTGGACTCCGCCGGTTTCGCGGTATCGGCCGGTTCGGCCTGCGACAGCGGCAAAAGGAAGGGTTCTCGCGTGCTTGCCGCGGTGCTCGATGAGCGGCGGGCGGCGCATGGCGGCATCCGCGTATCGTTCGGGAGATCGACGGGCGCCAGCGATATCAGCGAACTCGCCGCCGCGCTGGGAGCGGCCGCCAAATGAACGCCAGGGCATGAAAAAAGACGGGTCCGAATCCCGTCTTTTTTGTCGTCAGTCCGTTCGCTTACTTCGAAGGCGCGGCGGGCGGCGTCGTCGCCGGAGGGGCTGCGGGCGGCGTCGTTTCCGCGGGAGCGGCGGGTGACGCCGGAACTTCCGGCGCGGGCGGCGTCGGCGGCACGGGCGCGGGAACGGGCACGGGTTTCTCGAAGGGGTTGCGGAGGCCGTCGCCGAGCTTGCGGCTGTCCGAGCCCTTGTCCGTGACGAATTGCTGCACCTTATCCAGCAGCTGGTTGTTGACCCCCTGGATTTTCAGGGATTTCGCGTTGTCGCTGGTCTTGGCCACCGCCACTTCGTTCAGGGTCTTCACGATGAACCAGCCGGTAAGGAGCAGGATCGTCAGCGACAAGACGCTTACGCCGAGCGTCGTGAGCCCCGTCATCTTCTTGGTGTCGAGCTTTTTCAGGGATTTCTTCATACGGGTCGGCCCTAGGGCGCGTCAGGCGGCAGCGCCATGGCGTCTGCCTGTCCGTGCACGAAGTCGGGCGCGCTCTTGTCCTGCCAATAGACCGTCGCCGCCATGTCGGCATCCACGTTGCCCTCGCGCAGATTGACGCCCGAGATGCGCGCCGGGTTCACTTGGATGCTCTCGACGATGATCACGTAGCGCTCGCGCTCGACCGCGTTCAGGTACGCGAGGACGTCCGGGTAGTCGCCATGCACCCGGATCTTGACGGGGATCTCCTTTTCCCAAGGGGACAAGGTCTTCTGGTTCACGGTCTCGAGCGTGAGTTCCTTGGTGACGCCCGTCGCCGCGGCGGCCTTCTCGAGCACCGTCACGAATTGCAGCTCCTCGCCGTCCTGCAGCGCGACTTCGGAGAGCGCACCGAGCTGCCGCTTCGTCTCGGCGAGGTTCGCGACGGAGTTGCGGACGTATCTGCGGAGCGCGTAGCGTTCGTCGATCTTGCCTTGCTCGACGGCGATGTCGCCGACGAGCGTGTGGATCGACAGGATCGAAGGTATGCCGATCGCCCCGGCGATGACCAGGCTCAGCGCGCCGAGCGTTCCGCTGATGACGACCAGCCGTTTATTGATCAGCATAGGGTCATTGCGGCGTCTGAGGCGTCACGTAGCGGAATTCGAAATCGAATTTGACGTCCCGCTGCTGCAGGATGTTCGAAAGCGGGGCCTTCACGTCCTTGAAGGCGGGGGACTGCTCCAGCCGCGTCTGCAGCGTGAGGACGTCCTCGCGCTGCGTGGCGATGCCGGACAGCGTGATCTTTCCTTCGCGTTCGACGTGCAGGGAAGACAGCTGCGTCCCTTCGGGCACGAGGCGGGATATTTCCTCCATGACCTTGGACCACGGGACGAAACGCTGCTCCAGGCCGTCCACGCGTTTCAGGTAGTCGTTGATCTTCTTGATGTCCGCGGTGATCGCCGACGTCTCGTCGCTGCCGCCGGATGAGCGCTTGGCGAGGTCCTCGTACGTGCCCCTGAGCATCATGCGGACGGCGAGCAGCGTTCCCGAAGCGAAGGCGACGACGAGGAAGACGATGAACGCCATCGTCTGCACGTACGCGAAGATGAAGCCGGTGCGCAGCACGGCCTTCTTTTCGGGGGAGAGGAGGTTGAGGGTCACGCGCATACGTCGTTCAGGAGAACGTGCTCTTGTATTTCGAGTTTTCGTCGGCCGCGCGCATGGAAAGCCCGATCGCCGTCGAGTAGCCGAGGGCCTCCTCGCGCTTCGGGAAGTCCCGCGGCGTCCTGTCGTCGAGGTTGGCGAACGAATCGCCGCGGCGGGCCTTGATCGTGAGCTTCCGCGAAAGGACGGTGTCGATCTCGCGGAACTGTGCGCCGCCGCCGCAGAGGAACAGCCGTTCGATCTTCTTGCCTTGGGGGAAGCCGATCTTGTAGAACCGCAGCGCGTTCCTGACCTTCTCGGTCATGTCGTCGATGAGCGGCAGGAGGATCTTCCACATCTTGTCCTCGCAGCGCTCGGAGTCGAGGCCGCATTCCCGCTTGAGGAGCTCGGCGTCGCCGACGCTCACGCCGAGGCTCTCGCTCACCAGCTTGGTGATGGCGATGCCGGAGATGGGGATGCTGATCGACATCTGCAGCGCGCCGCCGTCGTAGATGACGAGGCTCGACCGGGTCGCGCCGATGTCGAGGATGCCGACGGCCTCGTCGATGACCTCGTCGGCCGGCACGATGGCGCGGCTGATCGCGGTGGCTTCGATCTCGAGGGCGACGGGCGCGAGTCCCGCCCGCTCGAGCATGGTCGTGTAGTCGTCGACGAGGATCTTCGGCGCGGCGCCCATGAGCACGCGCATAATTCCTGCCGGCGCGGACGCGGGTTCCTCCGTTTTCGGTTCGGCCGGCGTCGCCTCTCCGTCCGCCTGCTCTTGCGCGGCGGGAGCTTCGTTCTTCTCCTCGGCCTTCCCCTTGTTCGCCGCTTCGGACTCGGACTCCACGAGCACCTGCCAGTCGTAATAGATCTCCTCCGCGGGAAGGGGAATGTTCTGTTCGATCTCCCTCAGGACGGCGCGACGCAGATCCTGCTCGGACGATCCGCCCGGGATCTCGATGATCTTGATGAACGTCTTCGCCTCGGGAAGGCAGGCGACCACCGCACGGCCTCGCAACGTCCCCTTCGCGGTCCGGACGAGCTTCTCGATGAGCTCCACGGCCTTGGCCATGTCCTTGATGTCGCCGCGCTCCATCACGCCTTCGGGCACGTCGATCGTGTTCCAGGCGACGATGCGATACGGTTTTTTGTTCCTGCGGAGATGGCGCACCTGCACGAGCTTGAACGTGCGATCGCCGATGTCGAGGCCGAATGCGTTGGAGAGGGGGTTCAGCAATGCCATACGGAGCCTGAAACAGCCGGTTTCCGGCGTTTGTGCACAGCCTCAGTGTAGCCTATTTCCGCCGTATCCGCGACCCGCGATCATGAATGCTGCCGCCAGGTGCCCTCAAGGATCCGCCAGATGCCGCCAGGGCTGTTGGAGAAGTTGCCCGAGAAATCGCTCTCGATGTAGGTGACGTCCGCGAGCTGATCGATGAACAGCCGGTACGCGGCCATGGATTTCGCCCCGGCGCCGTTCTTGAGGCGAAGCGTGCCGTTTTGGGCGAAGAACACCGCGCCCGAAGTGTTGTTCGCGACCGACAGCGCCGGGTCCGTATCGCTTGTCTTGTCGCAGGTGGTCGCGAAGAGGATATGGCTCTTGGAGCTGCCGGACCCGGCAATGCCCGTGTTGTTGGTGATGTCGATCTTGCCGAGGGTGTGGTCGTCGGGGTTGTCCGCGAGGATCGTC
>JAVHQX010000071.1:0-14443 GCA_036171355.1 Patescibacteria group bacterium
GGACCCGGGGCCGCTTTTCTTTTCCGCGGCCGCCCGCGTTGACGCCGCGGCCGCCCGTTGCTACCCTGGAGCGTCGTTCCTTCCATCCGCAGAAAGGCGAACTCATGAAGACGAAGATCCTTGTCACCGCAGGCGGCACCAAGGTCCGCATCGATGACGTCCGTTTCGTCGGGAACTTCTCGAAGGGGAAGTTCGGCCTGGCGATCGCGCGCGAATTCGTCGCGCGCGGCGCGGACGTGCACCTGCTCGCGAGCGACGACGCGATCGATCGCGAAGGGCTGCGGAAGGCGCACCCGTTCGCGCGATTGACGCCGTTCGCGTATTTCGAGGATTTCCGCGACGGCCTGTACCGGGCCATCGAGGAGGAGAAGCCCGACGTGATCGTCATGGCGGCCGCGGTGAGCGACTGGCTCTGCGCGGACGCGCAGAGCGTCAAGATCGACTCGTCGGCGGAGGAACTCGCGTTGCGGTTCGTCCGCGCCCCGAAGCTCATCGCGTCGCTGCGCGAACGGTGCGGCGTCGGCACGTTCCTGGTCGGCTTCAAGCTGCTCTCGGGAGCGCCGCGCGAGGAGTTGATGGCGAAGGCGCACCGCCAGGTGCGCGGGAACCGTCTGAACCTGACCGTGGCGAACGACCTCGGCGAGATCCGCGACGGGCAGCATCCCGTCGTCTTGGTCACGCCGGAAGGGGGAGAGATTCCCGTCCCCGGCGCGCGCGGGAAGTCCGCAGGCGCGCTCGCCGACTTCATCCTGCGGCGGCGCGCCGTGCGATGGACGACGAGCATGAAGGGCGGCGACAGTCCGCCGATCCCCGACGGCCACGAGTCCCGGATCCAGGCCGAAGCGCTCATCCGTTTCTCGCGGGAGGCGAACCTCTACGGCGGGACCGACGGCAACCTTTCCTGGCGCGTGTCGGAAAAGGGGGACCTGCTGGTCTCGCCGCGGCAGACGCAGAAGGCGCTGCTCGCGCCCGGCGACCTCGTGTACGCGGAGAGCGATCCGTCGACGGGACGGCTCGTCAACCACGGCGCGCGCAAGTCGTCGATCGACAGCTGCGTGCAGGCCGAACTGTACCGGCGGCTGCCGAACACCTGCGGATTCCTGCACATCCATGCGGACGCGGGCATCGTCATCCCCGACGCGACCACGTCGTTCCCGTATCCGTGCGGCGCGCTCGAAGAGGCCGACGAGGTCGAACGGCACGTCGCGGCGGGAAGGAAGGACTCCGGCGCTTTCGCGATCGAGCTGATCCATCACGGATACCTGCTCGGGCTCGAATGCGGCGGGGCCGGCCGACTGTGCCGCGAATGGCAGGCGGCGGCGACGGCCTACCGCGCGCACCTCGAGGAGATCGGGCATCCCGAAGTCCTCGCGGAGTTGCGCCTGCGGCCGATCTTCGCTTCCGCGAACGTCATCGGCGTCATCGCGACGCACGTCACGGAGGGGTGGGTATCCTGCTTCCTCCTGCCCGAGCGTCGGAAGGGCGGCCATGGCGAACGCGTCATGGAAGCGCTCGACCGACGCGGCGTCACGGTGAAGGCGCACGGCCTGTGCAAGGTCGCTCCGTATTACGTCTCGCACGGTTGGCTCGTCACCCGGCGCGACGGCGATACGGCGCTCCTGATCCCGCCGTCGCGGCGGACGGACCTCCGGCCCGCCGCGAGTCTCTGTCTCGTCGACCCAGTTTCCCGGCAGGTCCTGCTCGGGCAGCGGAAGACGCGGACTTGGAACGGCCTGTGGGCCTTCCCGGGCGGCTCGCTCGAACCGGAAGACGGCGGCGACCTCCTGGCCGCCGCGTGGCGCGAAGCCGAGGAGGAGATCGGGATCGGACGCGACCGCGAGGCCAGTCCGGTCATGGTCATTCGGACGTTCGTCGGCACGGGCGACGGCGGGGAGACCGCGTTCCGCGTGACGACGTTCGTGTACTTCACGGACCGCCTGCCGCCGTTCCTCTCCTCGCCGGAGATGGATCCCGCGGCGCATGACGTGGAGCGCGCCCTCGGCGAACTGCCCATGGGCCGCGGCACGAAACGCGTGCTCCGCCTCGTGCTGCAGGAACTCGGCCCGCGCCGTTGAACCGCGGCAGACCCCCTTTTCACGGGGGTCTTTTTTTGCAACAAGGCCGCCCCTGAAGCCAGGGGCGGCCTTGTTGCCGCGTTCATCCTTCGATGACAATCTCGAAATCTCCCCAGTCGATGGGCTTCACGAAGTCCGGGTGACCCTCCATGTTCGCGAGCATGCCGTTCTGCCACTGCCGCCAGGCGCCTTCGGCCATGTCGATCTTGGTGCCTTTGATGACCAGCCAGTCGCAGGGGTGCCCGTAGGGGCAGGGAATGCGCTCGAGCTCGTACTGCCCGGTGTCGACGTTCACGCGGCCGAGCGCGGTCGACCCGTCGAGCAGGGTCCACGTCTTCTTCAGGGTCGCGGTGATGCCGTTCTTTTGGCTCATTCCATCCTCTCGGGTGATGCGGGTTGAAGGGGCACTATTGGTCAATAATATAGCATATTTCAGCCAAAAAGTCAAGATGGACGTCATACTTGACCCTGCCCTTCGGACATGGTGAATTTGTGGCGGAGGATTGTTCCATGCAACACCAACCACGGATACCGACCCTGGATCTTTCGACGGCCGGCCGGGCCGAAGCGGTCCGGACGTTCGGCGAAGGTCTCGAGCATTTCGGCTTCGTGATCGTCACGAACCACGGCGTAAGCCCGGACCTCCTGGCCGGCGCGTACGACGTTTCCCGGCGCACCTTCGCGTTTCCCGACGGAACGAAACGGAAGTACGAGACGCCGGAGAACGGCCGCAACACCGGCTACGCGTCGTTCGGCGTCGAGCACGCCAAGGACGACCCGCGCGCCGATCTCAAGGAGTTCTGGCACGTCCGCAAGCACGTGCCGGGGTCCGAACTGCTGTTCCCGTCCGAGGTCCCGGACTTCGGGCCGGTCTGTCTGTCGCTCTTCGACGCCCTCGACGGCGTCGCCGCACGGCTGCTCGGGCTGCTCGACGGCTATCTCGGCATGGATGCCGGGCATTTCGCCGGCATGGTGAAGGACGGCACGACGCTCATGCGCCTCCTCTACTATCCGGAGATCGCCGGCAGCCCCGACGCAATGCGCGCCGCGCCTTACGAGGACATCAACTTCGTGACGCTGCTCGCCGCCGCGACGGCCGCCGGCTTCGAAGTGCTCACGCGCGACGGGGAATGGATCGCGGTCGACAATCCGCCGGACGCGATCATCGTGAACAGCGGCGACATGCTTAAGGCGAACACCGCGGTCCGCATCCCGTCGACGACGCACCGCGTGGTGAACGGCGACGGCAAGCCCCGCTACTCCATCCCGTTCTTCGTCCATCCCCGCCCCGAGGTGCGGCTCACGGAAGA
Organism: Patescibacteria group bacterium; assembly: GCA_036171355.1. GTDB lineage: Bacteria > Patescibacteriota > Patescibacteriia > SG8-24 > SG8-24 > JAHFIW01. The sequence goes on from JAVHQX010000071.1 coordinate 3,386, forward strand.
TCTCACCGCCGAGCAGTATCTCCGGCAGCGGCTGATCGAGATCGGCATCCTCAAGGGGTGACATCCTCGAAAAAGAAAACGCGACCCGCCGGGTCGCACAAGTCCTTCCGGCCGCGGCTCCCGCCGCGGCTTTTTCGTGTCACTGCGCGGGCAAGAGCTTGCCGCTCTCAAGCCTCCAGCGCGAATCGGCGAGCATCTGCGCCTCAGCTTGATCGTGCGTGACGACGATGGCCGGCACGCCGGCGCGTTTGATGAGCGCGCGCAGTTCCGCCGCGACCTTCGCCTTGGTCTCCGGATCGATGGCGGAAAGCGGCTCGTCGAGGAGGAACAACCGGGGCTCCACCGCGAGCGCGCGGGCGAGCGCGACGCGCTGCCGCTGCCCGCCGGAAAGTTCCGCGACGTCCTTCTCCGCGTATTCGCGCGGAAGTTCGACCAAGTCGAGCAGCCGTCCGGCCGCCGCCGCGATCTCCGCGGGTTTCGCGCCGCGGACGGCGAGGCCGAAACCGATGTTGCCGGCGACGTCGAGGTGCGGGAACAGGCCGTAGTCCTGGGGCACGTAGGCGATGCGCCGCCGACGGACGGAGGCCCCGCTCACGTCTTCGCCGTCGATGAAGACGGATCCCGCCTCGGGCTCGACGAACCCGAGGATGCAGGCCAAGAGCGTGGTCTTGCCCGAGCCGGAGCGTCCCGACACGGCCGCGATCTCGCCGGGCGCCAATTCGAAGGTGAGGCCGTCGAGCACGCGGCGCCCGTCGTACGTCTTTGTCAGTCCTTTGATGGATACGGCAGCCATAGGTTCATTTCCGTTTTCCCGCGATGAGGGTGCGGACCGCGAGGAGCGACAGGAGCGCGAACGCGACCATCACCGTGGTCGCCGTGAGCGCGAGCAGCGGATCCTGCTGGGAGAGGCGGTTGGTGTACGTCGGAAGGATCTCGGTGCGGTAGGCGATGACGCCGGCGAAGATGAGCGATCCGCCGAATTCTCCCATGGCGCGCGCCCACGTCAGCGTGAGGCCCGCGGCGATCTCGCGGCGGGACATCGGCACGAGGATGCGCAGGAGCACGTCCTTCGTGTCGGCACCGAGCGACCTCGCCATGAGGTCGAGTTTCGTCTCGCGGATGTCGCGGAACCGCCGGAGCGTGTGGCTGAGCGCAAAGGGGCTCGAGACGATGAGTTTCGCGGTGACGACCGCCAGGAAGGTGAAGGCGATGTTCCAAGGACGTCCCGGTCCGAAGGCGTACAGGTAGATGACGCCGACCGCGACCGGCGGAAGGGTCTGCGGGACGTCGATCATCAGCGTTTCGAGGACGCTCGCGTTACGGAATCGACCGAAGGCGAGCGCGTAAGCGGCAGGGATGGCGAAGAAGCCCGCGACCACGGCGGTCACGAACGCGGACGCGAGGCTGACCCAGAAGGCGGAGAGGAATCGCGGATCCGCGAAAACCGTCCGTGCGAGATCGAGCCGCATGATGAAGCCGACGAAGAGGATGGCGAAGGGAAGGAGAAGCCAGGCCATCCAGCCGTAGGCGAGGACGCGGATGCTCGCGGGTGTCCGGGGCGCGGTGCTGCGCATAACGGCGTCATCATAGCATGACGCGCGGTCTTCGGCAGTCGCATATATAAGAAAAAGCCCGTCGCGTGACGGGCTTGAAGGCGACTGGGGCCGGCTTCAGCCGACGCTTCCGGCGGCTCCGCCCTTGCGGACGCCGCGGGGCTGCACCGAGGCGCCCTCCTGCTCGCCGTCCGGAGCGGATGGGGGAGGAGCGGGCGGCTCGCGGAGGTCGTCCTCGACGCCGCTGAAGGCGCGGTTCGAGATGCTCTGGAGCAGACCCTGGATCTGCAGGTAAATCTGCTTGAAGAGGCGCTTGACCGGGTCGTTGAGGACCGTCCAGGCCATGCTTCACGGCCAGTAGCACATCCAGGTCATGATGCGGCCCTTGCGCTTCGCGGCCTTGGGGATGACGTCCCCGTCGAGGCGGCTGTTGCGGCGGCCGTACCCGTAGCCGAGGTTCTCCTTCCACTTGGCCTTGAGCGCGTCCGGGATCGCGGTCCCCTCGACTCCGTGCTGGCGAAGGAACTCCGTCTTCCGCTCGTCGTACTCCTCGCGGCAGTTCCTGACGAAGAACCACCATTTGACGACCGACCAGACGGTCCCGGCGAGGAAGTAGCCGCCGGCCACGACGAGCGCGGTCACGGGGTTGTGCAGCGCCGCGGCGACGATGTTGAAGTCGCCGAAGAAGTGCAGCAGGGCGAACGCGGCGATGAGCGAGATCGTCGCCCGTCCGACCTTCCCGTACTCGATGAGCGCGAGCAGGACGCAGAAGTGGACGACGAGAAGCGCCCAGAACCAGAAGGTCCCTACGGCGAACAGGGTGAGCAGCGTGTCACTACCTCCTCGGCTTTCGCCGGTGTGCCGTTCTTGCGGAGGGTGGTCATGGCATCAATGCTTTTCCGGCTTCTCTTCCGAGCCGATGAAGTCGAGCGTCCTCTGCAGCACTTCGTCGTGGTCCCGTCCGAACTTGAGCACCATGTCCATGTGCGTATAGCCGGGGACGATGAAGGCGGTCGGACGCGCGTGCAGCTCTTCGAGGCGCAGCCGCGCCCGTTCTTCCTGCGTGCGCAGGTACGGGAAGTCGCGCTCCGCCGTGAGCATGAGCGTCCTGGGCATGCCGAGCCGGAAGTGGGCGATCGGCGACCAGCGCGCGTACGCCGCGGGATCTTTCCCGAAGACGGGGTGCGTCACCTGCTCGTTGAACGCGGCGTCGTTGGCCTCGGCCATGTCTTCGATGTCGTAGATGGCCGAGAGCAGCACGTAGCCCTTGATGCGGGACAGGTGGATTCCCGCCTCCTTGAGCTTCGCGCCCTCCGCGACGAGCAGCGCGGCCAGCTGTCCTCCTGCCGCATGACCCATGAGATACAGCCGGTTCCCGTCGCCGTCGTAATCGGCGATCGTATCCTGCGTCCAGCGGATGGCCGCGACCGCATCGCCGAGAAGCTCCTCGAACCGGGCCGACGGGGCAAGACGATAGCTGATCACCGCGGCGCCGACGCCGCTCCGCGCGAGTGCGACGCCGACGTTGGCGTACAGGCCGGTGAACGCCTGGTAATACTCCTTGTCTCCCGACGTCCAGTAGCCGCCGTGGATGAACACGACCGTCGGGTATCGTTTCTTCCCCTTCGGCCGGTACAGGTCGAGCCGATGTTTGGGGTTCGCGCTGTCTTTCACGTAGGCCAGGTTCCTGAAGGTCTCGACGTCGTGCTGCTGGCGGAACAGGCGGAGCCACGGAAGGTCGTGGAGAAGCAAAAAGATGATCAGGTTGCCGATGATCAGAGCGATGATGAGGCCCACGAGGGCCATCAGGAGGCCGAGAAGGATGATCTGCATAACGGTAACGTCGCTACTATAGCACCGGGGCGGCGTACCGTCCCTCCCACCCTTGTCCGTTCCCGCCGCCCTTGTTACGCTCCTGTAGGCGTCGCGAGCCATCGGGGCCGCGCTGCCGATTCCCAGGCCTTTTCAGCGATAGAATCGGACTTTGCATCAGGACCACACGGGCTCCGTCCAAGGAGCCAGAGGAGAGAGGAACATGAATGCCGACGAGCAGCGTTGGGAGGGGGTCATCCGGCCCTACTCCCAAGCCGATGTCGAACGTCTTCGGGGCACCCTTCGGATCGAGCATACGCTCGCCGACCGCGGTTCCCGCCGTTTCTGGAAGATGCTGAAGGAAGAACCGTTCGTTCCCGCGCTCGGCGCGGTCACCGGCAATCAGGCCGTGCAGATGGTGCGCGCGGGACTCCGCGCCATCTACTGCAGCGGCTGGCAGGTCGCGGCCGACGCCAACCTGGCAGGCCAGACCTACCCGGATCAGAGCCTTTACCCCGCGAACAGCGTCCCCGCGCTCGTGCGTCGCATCAACCAGGCGCTCCAGCGCCAGGATCAGATCGACCACAGCGAGCGCAGGGACGGCCGCGAATGGTACGCGCCGATCGTCGCCGACGCCGAAGCCGGCTTCGGCGGCAAGCTTAACGCCTTCGAACTCATGAAGGCGATGATCGAGGCCGGCGCCTCCGCGGTGCACTTCGAGGACCAGCTGTCCTCCGAGAAGAAGTGCGGGCATCTCGGCGGGAAGGTGCTCCTGCCGGCGAGCCACTTCGTGAAGACGCTCGTCGGGGCGCGGCTCGCCGCCGACGTCCTCGGCGTGCCGACGGTGCTCATCGCGAGGACCGACGCCAACAGCGCCACCCTGCTCACCACGGACATCGATCCGCGGGACAGGGAGTTCTGCACCGGCGATCGGACGCCGGAGGGGTTCCACCGCATCCGGGGCGGGCTCGACTGCGCCATCGCGCGCGGCCTGGCCTACGCCCCCTACGCGGACATGCTCTGGTGCGAGACGTCGACGCCGGACATCGAGGAGACGCGGCGTTTCGCCGAGGCCATCCACGCGAAGTTCCCAGGCAAGCTCCTCGCCTACAACTGCTCCCCGTCGTTCAACTGGCGGAAGAAGCTGAGCGAGGAGCAGATCGCCTCCTTCCAGGAGGAGATCGGCGCCATGGGCTACAAGTTCCAGTTCGTGACCCTCGCGGGATTCCACGCGCTGAACTTCTCCATGTACGCGCTCGCCAAGGAGTACGCGCGGTCCGGCATGTCCGCTTACTCGTCGCTCCAACAGAGCGAGTTCGCGCTCGAGGCCGAGGGCTATACGGCCACCAAGCATCAGCACGAGGTCGGCACCAGCTACTTCGACGAGGTCGAGCAGACCATCTCGGGCGGCGAGTCCTCGACCGCCGCGCTCAAGGACTCCACCGAGTCTCAGCAGTTCGCCGCCGGGAAGACCGACGCGGAACGCTGACCGGACCGTCTTCGCCAAGCATGCAGCCTGGCGTTTTCATTTTCCCGGGCTTCGGCTATCATTGCGGCGCTCTTTCAAAGGAGGCATGACGATGGATTGTCCAAAGTGCGGCAAAGGCAAGATCAGGGTGGTCGCGCCCGTCATCTGCGCCTGCGGCCATCATCCGCTCGTGTGCGACGGCTGCTGCCAGCAGTTCGTCGTGCCCTGCGGCGAACCGTACGGCGAAACGGCGCTGCCGCCGGACGTCGCCATGGCCGAAGATCCGAGGCATCGCGAAGCGTACGCGCGCCTCATCGCCGGCATCGGCGACGCGAACGCCCCCTCATACGAGGACATGGCCCGGCAGACGTTCGCCGAAGAACCGGAAAGCTTCCCGCTCGTCGAGGATTTCAAGGCCGGCCTCGCCGGTTGATCCCAAGCCCCGTCCAGGGTTTTTGATTGACTTTCCGCGTTTCATTACGCAAGATATCGCCGTCAAACACGAGGTTTGACCGTTCACTGACAATCGGAGGATTACCGATGGATTCCAATCGACCTGCCGGATCCCTGTTTCCGCAGAACGTCGTCCCGTCGGATGACGAACTTCCGCCCGGCTTCCGGGCGTTTCTCGAGCCGCTGCATCGGCGCTTCACGCCGTGGCAGCGATTCATCATCGAGTCGCGGCGACGCGCTCTCGAGGCGTCTTGGAACGGCTCGCCGCCCGTCCACGCAGGCGCGGTGCGCGCCGACGTCATCAAGAACAGCGAGTGGTGGATCGCCGTCCCGGACTGGATGGCCGACCAGCGCAATCAGATGACCGGCCCGGCGGACGATGCCGAGCTGTGCGTGAAGATGCTGAACTCGGGCGCCCCCGGCGTGATGATCGACCTCGAGGACTCTATGGCGAACGCGTGGGAGTGCACCAAGCGCGGCGTCGAGAACGCCATCAAAGCGCTCCACGGCGAGCTCACCTACGTCGGCAAGAAAGGGGAGACGGTCGCCATCGCGCCGAGCAGGGCGGTCACGTTCACCCGCGTCCGCGGGCTGCACATGAGCCAGCACGGCGTCTACGGCGAGACGGTCTCCGCCTCGGTCTTCGACGCGGCAATGCTCGTCTTCGGCGTCGACCCGGCGAAGCTCCGGCATCCGCTCTGCCTCTACATACCCAAGTCGGAGTCGGCGGAGGAGGCGCGCTGGTGGAGCAAGTTCCTCAAGGCGCTCGCCGCCGCAAAGGGCCTGCCGTTCGACGCCATCAAGTGCATGGCGCTCGTCGAGTCCCACCCGCTCGCGTATCAGATGGAGGAGTTCCTCTTCGAACTGCGCGAGCACATCCTCGGCCTCAACCTGGGCCGCTGGGACTACATGGCGAGCCTCATCCACTTCACCCTGCACGACCCCGAGTGGGTGCTGCCCGACCGCAACTCCATTCCGCACGACGTTCCGTTCTTCCAGAAGCTCCGAACGCATCTGGTGGAGATCTGCCACAAGCGCGGCGCGCTCGCCATCGGCGGCATGACCGCGCTCTACCCGAGCAGGACGGACGCGGCGCTCAACGCGCGCGCGCTCGCCGTGCTCGAGAAGGACAAGAAGAACGAGGCCGTCGTCGGCATGGATGGCGCCTGGACGGGACACCCGGATCAGAACGCCGTCGCCGTCGCGCAGTTCCCGCGGCCGAACCAGCTCGGCTTCCGTCCGAAGGACGCGGAGGCCGCTCCCGACCTGCGGCCGGTCCCGGCTAGCGTCGGCGGCACCTCGCTCGAAGGCACGCGCGACGCGGTCCGCACCACCATCCGCTACCGCGCCGGGGTGCTTGCCGGCAAGGGCGCGTCGCTCCTCGACGGCTACATGGAGGACCTCGCGACCGACCGGATCTACCGGCTCATGGTCGCGCAGCGCCTCCGCCACTCGCTCGAAGTCTTCGACGATTTCGGCGCCGCGACGGTCCATACGCCGGAGCTCGTCCGCAGCATCTACCGCGAGGAGCTCGCGGGCATCGTCACGGCGCTCAAGCTCGATCCGAAGTCCTCCGAGGCGCGGCTGTACAAGAATGCCGCCCGCATAAGCCTCGCGATGATCGAGGCCGGCGAGTTCGATCCTTCGTGATACCGCCATTTTCCGTCCGATCCCGACCTTCGTGTCGGGGTCTTTTTTTGCACAAAAGAAAAACCCGACGCTTCGGTCGGGGTCAGGCGCAATCGTCCGGGTCGACGATGCGTGAGAGGCCATTGCCTTCGATGCGCGCGACGAGCGACACGCCGCTGACGAGGGCGATGCCGTCGCGGCAGGCTTCGAGGCAGGCGCACGTCACCTGGTCCTCCGCGGGCGTGGTGATCTGGACGGTGTCGCCCTCTGCGAGGAGCTCGAGCACGTAAGTGTCCCGTCGGGACGACGGGCGGACCGCGGCGATCCTGCCGGCCATTCCCCTGCCGGCGATTCTCGAGAGCGGCGCTCCCTTCATCCGGAAGACGACGCCGCCCTCCTCGCGGCTGGCGTAGAGCACGTGCTCGCGGCTCTTGTCCGCGATCGCGAACGCGACCTTCTGTCCCGTTCGCATGACGATGATGCGGTTCGACATGGAGTTCCTCCTGCAATGAACGCGCCGCCGCCTCGCCGCATCGGCGGGTTTCCGTCAACCCGCGGTGAATGAAAAAACCCGGCATGCGCCGGGTCACTTGATGCCGAGGACGTACCTCGCCGCGTCCTTCGCGTTCACGGAAGCGAAGCGCCTGCTGGCGCCGTCCTTGAGCACGTAGATGCAGTCCTTCCGCTCGAGCACGATCGGCCACCCGTTCTTCTCGGCGTGTTCGCCGAGGACGTCGTTCGGGTTGAACGCGACGGGATGCTCGACGATCGTCAGCATGGGGATGTCCGAGCCGGTGTCGCCGAGCGCGACCGAGCCTTCGAGCGACGCTCCCGTCTTCGCGACGTGCGCGAGAAGGGCCGCGCGCTTGTCGGCGACGGGCATCTCGAGCTCGCGGCCGGTGTAGCGGCCGAGATCGTCGACTTCGAGCACCGAGCCGTAGTGGTACTCGAACCCCCAGTACGGGGCGAGGCGGCTGACCGTCTCGACCATCGCGCCGGTGATGGTGATGCACTCGTGCGTCGGCTTGAGCTCGGCGAGCATTGAGCGCGTGAACACGTAGAGCCAGTCGCGGTGCTTCTCGTAGACGGCCTCGGCGGCCATCTCGACGTCGCCCTTGAGCTTGCCCTTGATGCGTTCGGTGAACAGGCTGATGATCTTCCTGTCGTACTGCTCGAACGTGATCTTGCGGTCGCGGTGCGTGAGCCGCACTTTCTTGAACACGACCTCCGCAACGCGGCGGAAGATCTGAAGCTCGAAGCACTCCTTCGTCAGGAGCACGAGCAGCTGCTCGCGTACGAGCGAACCGTCAAGGTCGAATGCCGCGACGGGCCTCGCCTTCGTGTCGCCGTTTTCCATGTCGCGCCTCCAAAAGTCGATTGCGACGTGCAAGAGGTGAAAGGACGCCTCGGTTTCCGCGGCCGACGTCTCCGTCTGCCGAGGAAGTGAGGCGGCGACCGTTCAGGGTCGCGTCTTCGCCGCGAGGTCCATGATCTTGAGCTCGCGCAGCAGGATCATCGACGAGGCGGTCTCGATGCGGCGGGTCTCCATCTGCCGCCACGCCTCTTCAAAGGTCATCCGCCAGACGGCGATCTGCTCGTTGCCGTCGCCGTCCGCGCCGCCCATGGCGACTGGGTCGGGCAGCTCGGCGATGAACGCGGTCATGCGTTCGGTCGAGCCGCCGACGGAGGGGTGGTACTCGGCGACCTTGCGGAGCGCCTCGGGGGCGACGACGATGCCGGTCTCCTCGCGGAGTTCTCGGCTCGCGGCCAGCGCGGGCGTCTCGCCCGGATCGATCATGCCCGCGGGCAGTTCGAAGAGGGTGACGTCCTTGGCGTCCAAGGTGAAGGAGTCCGGCGAAGCGCCTTCGGTCTTCGCACGCGCGAGCGTCTCCGCGCCCGGCGCGGGCGGCACGAACGCCTTGGCGTGCTGCGGCTGCTCTATCATATAGAGCTCGCGCTTGCGGAGGTCGACCGGCAGGACGACCACGGCGTGTCCGCGGTCCATGAGGTCGAACCGGCCGGCGCGTCCGGAAATCGCGAACGAGAAGACGGAAAGGAAGCCGCGCCGTTCAAGGCGGCAGTCCGAATAGGTGAACGTCTTCGGTTCCTTGCCTATCCTGCGGATGAGCTCCATATGGTCATCTTGCCCCTGAACCGATGGACGTTACCAGCGCCGGGCGTCGCCGTCAACATTGACCGTCAGGTTGACGGCGGGCCGTCCTTACATAAGGTGGTTACGTGTTCTTTGCGTGTCCCGTTGCAATAAGCGGCGAAAAGGAAGGCCGACCATGATCGCGCTCGCGACGTTGGTGCTCGTCAGCGTGCTGGCTGCAGGTGGCTTCGTGCAGTATCGCATGGAGCCGACGCGCGCTCCCGAGCGCAGGCTGCACACGTTCCTCATCGACCCTCCGACGATGTTCGTCGTCGGTCTGGTCTCGGTTTTCGTCGGCCTCCTCACCCGCAGGGGGCGGAAGCTGGCGAAGGCCGAGTTCCTTCGCCGGCGACGCCGCATCGGCATCTTCCAGCACGTCTTCCTGTCCGGGTTCTGGACGTTCGAGCTGCTGGCGTACTTCGACGTCCTCGGCCACCCGTTCGATCCCGCGAAGACGGGCGACGACTTCATGTGGAACGGCTACATCGAGTGGCTGACCGGCCCGATCTTCCGCGGGCCGTTCCCGACCTACCACTACTGGTGGTCGTGGCCGGTGCTCGCGGGGATGCTGCTCCTTCAGTACGGCGCGCTGCGTTTCGGCCGCGCGCTCGGCTCCATGACCGCGTACTTCAACGACTTCGACCGTTGGACGAAGCCCAAGCGGCCGTGACAAACGTAAAACCCCGGTCCGACGTCTGTCGGGCCGGGGCTCTTTTTTATCGCGTGAGGGCGACGAGATCGGGGTAGCGCGCGGAGAACAGCGGCGGACAGGCCGGCAATCCCGCGGCGGTCGCGGCGGGATCGCCGGCGCACGGCGGGACCCATTTGCCGTCCTGCGCGTTCGAGCTCGGCCAGAGGAAGGCGCGTTCGGAACCGTCCATGAAGAACAGGCGCACATTCACGTCTTTCGACGCCGCGTTTTTCCTTTCGACGAGCGCCGCGGCGAGCGGGCTCGGCGCGCGCATCTCCTGATAGAACGCGGCGAGCGGTTCCGCGAGGTTCGCGCGCAGCGCCGCCTCTTCCCCTTCGCGGTAGCGCACGACGGCGAAAACCACCGGCGGCGCGGGTTCTTCCTGCGGGCGGGCCGGCGCCGGTTGCGGAGCCGGAGGGGCCGTCCGTCGCGAAGCGTAGTTCCGTTGCAGGTCCGCGAATGACGACGACACGCCCGCGAGCGCGCCCGTCTTGGAGGTCATGAGGGAAAGGTTGTAGACGGACAACGCGAAGCCGATGAGCAGCGCGATGAGCGGGAGCGGTTTCGGCATGCCCCACGGGACCGTTTTTTTCGAGGCGGACGGGCGTTTGGATGCCATAGGGCGGGACACGATGGATGAGCACCGCAAGTATAGCAGAAACGGGCAGGGGTGCGTGAGCGGCGGAAGAAAAAATCCCGCCCCGCGATGAAGCGGGACGGGATGCGGTCACCGGTAGCCGAGCGCGTCGAGCGCCGCGCCGACCGGCAGGTAGTAGGTGCGTCCGGCGCCTTCTTTGGCGCCGTCCTTCTTGAGCAGCACGCCGACGAGCCGGCCTTCCGCGTCGACAAACGGCCCTCCGGAATCGCCGTGGCGGCACGGGAAGTCCACGCGCGTGAGGCCGGCGATCCCGTCGTAGGTCACGCCGGTTTCCTCGGCCCGGCCGTGCGACCAGAACGAGACGTGGCCGAAGTGCCACAGGCGTTCGCCCGCAAGCGGCTCATCGCGGCGTACGACGAGCGGCGCCGGGAGGTGCTCGCCGTCCCCGTCCGGGACGAGGAGCGCGACGTCGAGGGCGGGGGCCGTCGCGGCCACGCGCATCGGGATGTCGCGGAGGTTCACGGTCGACCGGCCGTCGTCCGAAGGCCTCCGGGTGACGACGATGACGAGGCGCGCGTTCTGCACCACGTGGTAGGCGGTGAGCACCGTGCCCCGGTCGTCGATGACGGCGCCGGTGCCCGCGTAGTAGCTCATCCCCACGGAGGCGGCGTAGCTGCTCACGTGGATGCGGACGGTCGACGC
>JAVHQX010000072.1:0-3298 GCA_036171355.1 Patescibacteria group bacterium
CGGTTCCACGTCCCGCGTTCGCGGGGTTTTTTGATTTCGCACATCGGGGCCGGCCCCGGCCCGGGCGGGCCGCCGACCCCGCACCCGCGGGGCGAAGCCCCGGCCGTCGCTTCAAGCGAAGGCCGGAAAATGCTATACTGTACGCATGCCGCACATGCACGACCGTTACGAACGGTTCTTTGACCCCCAGCTGCTGCTGTGGGTCAATGTGGCCATCATCATGGTCGCCGAAACGCTCGGCCGGGGCAGATTGTTCTACGACACCGGCCTCATCCACGTGCCGGTGCTTCTCTTCGTCTTGCTCGTGGGCACGCGGATCTTCGGGCGGTATTCGCTGTACGATCCCGTCATGCGGCGGTTCCTGGGCTGGAGCCTCGGCGCCGTCGCCATCCTGCTCGCGTCCTACGCGATAGAATTCGCCGATCAGGACCTGGGGCGGCGTCTGCCGCCGTCCGCGGTCTACGGAGGGATCATCAGTTTCCATCTGGTCGCGCTCCTGGCGATATCGGTCGGCGCGTTCCATCTCCTGCGCGCGCACGGGCGCATGCGGTACGCGACGTTCTGGCTCGCGGCCTCCGCGCTCGTCGGCGTCGTCTCGTTCGCTGCGTCGTTCGCCGCGTACGCCGGCGTCATTCCGGCCGTCCCGCCCGTCCTCTACGTCATGATCGCCGCCGTTGCGGGGCTGGCCACGGCCATGCCGACGATGGCCATAGGCCGCCTCGCGCCCGCGCTCAAGGAATTCTCGCAGTACCTCGGCGCGACGCTCACGTTCATCACCGCGGCTGCCGGCGCGTCGGCCGTTCATCTCGTCGCCAAGGGCGAGTACGTCGTTTACCAGCAAGCGACGTACGTCGGCAACTTCGCCTTCTTCGGCGCGATGTCCTTCTTGTTCCTGGCTTTCGGGAAATTCGCGAATCCCGGCGGCGTCTACAAGGCCGCGCAACCGGCGAACGGCGTCAAACCTCCTCGCACGGAACGGGCGGCGAAAGCCCCCGAGAAACCTTGATGCCCCGTCCCGCGCGCCGCGCCGGGGCCCCGCTTGCCATGGAACAGCAACCGCAAAAGATCGCGCCGCACATGCACGACCGTTACGAGCGTTTTTTCAGCCCGAAGGCCCTGCTCGGCATCAACCTGGTCTTCATCCTCGCCACTGAGACGATCGGCGGCGGGAGATTCATGTACGACAGCGGGTTCATCCATCTTCCGGCGCTGCTGTTCCTGTTCCTGGCCAGCGTCAGGATCTTCGGCCGGTACCGGATCTACGATTCCGCGGCGAAACGCTTCCTCGGCTGGAGCCTGACCGCGCTGGCGCTGCTGCTGCTTTCGCATGCGGTCGAGTTCGCCGATCAGAACTTCGACGATCCGTGGCCGTGGCCGCGGGCGACGGTGTACGGAGCGGTGTTCACGATCCACCTGGCGGCGTTCCTCGCCGTCACGGTCGGCGCGTTCCCGATCCTCAAGGCGTTCGGCAAGATGCGCACCGCGCTCATTTGGGCTTCCGTGTCGACGCTCGTCGCGCTGCTCGCGACGCTCGAGTCGCTGGCTGCGGTCGCCGGGCTCATCCCCTCCGTGCCGCCGATGCTCTACGTCGCCATCGCGCTCGTGTCGGGGATAGCGACAGTGGCGCCGACCATCTCGCTCGCGAAGGTGGTCCCCTTGCTGGAGGATTTTTCGTCGTATCTCACGAGCGCGCTGGTGTTCAGCACCTTCGCGGCCGGGGTCGGCGCCTTGCATCTGCTCGCGGACGTGGATGAAGCGTTCTACCGGCAGGCGACCTACATCAGCCTCTTCGCCTTTTATGCGGCGCTTTCGTGCATGTTCCTTGCGTTCGGGAAACTCGCGAATTCCGGCGGCCTTTTCGACCTGCTCCCGCCAGAACAGCGCGAAGTAAGAGGGGCGGCCCGAGGCCGTCATTGAACGTATGAGGTACGCGCGAGCGGCACCCAGGCCGCCGTAACAAAGGTCGAAGGACGTCGATAGCGTAATTTCCCGTTACTCATCAACCTATGAAACGACAACTCACATACGCGGCCGCGATCGCGGCGCTGCTCCTCGTCGGGGCAGGCTGCGCCGCGCGGCAACAGGCCGCAGGAGGCCTCGAAACCCGGACGCCCGCGGTGAACCAGGGCAAGACGGAAGGCAGGGCCGACGTGAACGCCCAAGTGAAGGCGGAAGGGACGGCCGACGGCACGGTCGACGCCATCCTCAAGGACTCGGAAGACGAAAAGGCGGCGCAGAAGGAACAAGAAAGCGACACCTCCAACGTCAATACCGATGACGCCGAACTTAACGCGTATAGCGACTCCTCTTATGACGTCAAATAAGCTTACCGCGGCAGTCGCGGCGGCGGCGCTGGTCGCCAACCTCACCGCCCCGTTCGCCGCGTCGGCGGCGGCGCGCGACGTCAACGCGTCCGCGCGCGGCGGCGCCGGCGCGCAGTTCTGCACGCTGCTCACGTCGCATGAGGGATCCGTCCAGGCCCGCATGACCGACATGAAGTCCAAACTCGACGCCCGCCGGGCCGAGCGCGATCAGCGGCTGGCCGACAAGAAGGCCGAGCGCGATCAGAAGCTCGCCGACCTGCGCGCGAAGCAGGACGCCCATCGCGCCGACCTCATCGCGAAACTCTCGGCGCATGCGACGACCGACGCCCAGAAGCAGGCCATCGCCGCTTTCCAGGCCGCGGTCGATGCGGCCGTGAAGGCGCGCCGCGCCGCAGTCGATGCCGCGAACGATGCGTTCAGGACCGGCCTGAAGAACGCCATCGCGGACCGCAAGGCCAAGGCCGACGCGGCCGTCGCGGCGTTCAAGGCTTCGGTGCAGGCCGCGATCGACAAGGCACAGGCCGACTGCGCCGCGGGCGTCGATGCCGCGACCATCCGCCAGACGCTCCATGCGAGCGTGCAGGCAGCCAAGGACAAGCTGAAGACCGACCGCCAGGCGATCGACAAGCTCGGCACGACGGTGCAGGGTCTCGTCGAGACGCACCGCGCGGCGCTCGACAAGGCGTTCGCCGACTTCAAGACGGCGCTCGAGAAGGCGAGGGCCGACCTGAAGGCGGCGTTCCCGGAGGAACCCAAGGCCGATAACGAGGGGACCGAGAACACGAACACGAGCACGAATTCCAGCGGATCGACGAACGAGTCGGAGAACGAGTGATGCGCCGCGGAACGGAGACGCCGATTTCCATCGTTCCTAAATTGTGTGCGCGGTCTCTCTTGTACCCGCGGGTGGCGCGGGCGGGAGTCCACCGCTGGGCGCGCACCCCGGGCTCGTCCCGGGGGAGCACCCAGCGGGG
>JAVHQX010000073.1:0-3282 GCA_036171355.1 Patescibacteria group bacterium
CGGCGAATCCTTTACGCGCGACCAGCCGGCCGACGGACAGCAGGCGGAACCCGCCGCCGAGCGCGTAGTACTGCCGCACGGTCTCGAGCCGGCTCGGCGGCACGGTGAGGTAGGTCGGGAAGCCCGGGCAGGGACGCACGATCATGATCTTGTCCTTTTTCGCTCCCGCGGTCTCGGCGAGGTGCGCGGTGTAGGCGCTGTTCGCGACGACGAGCGCGGCGTCCTCGAGCACGGCCTTCGCCTGCGCGCGCTTGGTGCCGCCGGCCTCGAGCGCGAGCGCCACGTCCATGCCGTGCACGATGACCGCGTACGGCGTGCCGCGATGCCGCTTGATGATGCGCGCCGCCTGCCCCATCGGCAGGAGATGGCTTACGAGAAGCATGTCCGCGCGCTCCTTGCGCAGCAGCCAATCCGTCCAGTAGAGCGCCGAAAGCCAGCGCGGGCGGACCCACTTGCCGAGGAGCGGCCGCCGGTAGATGGGCGCGTCCGACCGCATGTCGGCGGCGTGGGTGTCGCCTCCCTCGGGCGCGAGGACGTGGACGCTGCCCTTGGGGAAGCACGCCACCACGTTCGCGAGGTAGGTCGCGATGCCGCCCGTCTGCGGCGGATATTCGAGCGTGGCGAGGACGACGGTCTTCATGTGTTCACGATATCAGAAAACTTCTTCCCGCGGCGCAGGAACACGGCGATCAGGTCCTTGATCTCCCGCACCGTCACGCCGCCCATGCCGACGAGCACGCTGACGTAGATGATGCCGCCCAAGGGGATGAGCACGAGCAACGGCAGGAACGGCTTGAGGATGACGATCGTCAAGGCCATGAACGAGCCGGCGAAGGCGATCTTCACGGCCGTCATGGCGAAGAACCTGCGGTCGTACACGGCGAGCCGGCCCGCGAAGACCATCACGCCCGCCCACAGAATGAAGTTCCCGATGAGCGCCGAGACCGCCGCGCCCGGAGCGCCAAACCGCGGGATGAGGAAGGCGTTCAGGATGATGTTCGCGACCATGGTCACGCCCATGATGGCGGTGTTCTGCCCCTGCCGGTCGCAGGCGTTCAGGAGCGAGCCGCCGGGCCAGTACAGGAAGGCGAAGATGAGCGAGAAGATGAGCACCTGCAGCGGCGCGACCGCGCCCGCGAAGGCCTGGCCGTAGACGCGCAGCACGATCGGTTCGGCCAGCGTCGCGATGCCGAAGGCGAGCGGCATGACCACCACCAGCAGGTACTTCATGGATTCCGCGAAGACCGCACCGAGGCGCTTGCGGTCGGAGACGTAGTACTCGGCCATCGCCGGATAGACGGCGGCGGCGAAGGACATCGGCAGGAACTGGAACGCGAACGACAGCTTGTAGGCCACGCCGTAGACGCCGACCTCCGCGTCGGACGCGAGGCGCGAGAGCATCACCGAATCGATGTACGAGTAGACGCGCGAGAAGATCCCCGCGAGCGCGAAGGGCAGCACGATGCCCGCGAGGAACTTCACGATATGCCGGTCGAGCCGGAACGACACCTTCACCCCGAACTTGCGCGTGACGGCCCACGTCGACCAGATGACGTTCCAGACGCTGCCGAGGAGCAGGGCGACGATGAGGAACGGCAGCGGCAGGTGCATCCCGAAAATGAAGATTGCGCCGGAGGCGATCGTGACGAACTGCCCGGTCACGACGCCCACGGCCTCGAAGCGCAGGTCCTGGAAGCCGCGCATCACCGCGTAAAAGACGAGGTGGATGGAATCGAGCACCATCACGCCCGAGGCGATGCCGATCATGACGAGCGTCTCCTCGGGGTAGCCCAAGACGCGCGCGACGACCGTCGCGACGACCACGGTCGCCGCCGCCAGGATCAGCTTGATGCCGAGGATGTTCGAGAGCAGCTCCCCCGCCTTCTCCTTGAACTTGGCGGTCTCGCGGACGAGCACGTTCGAGAGCCCCAGGTCGACGAAAATCGAGAAGATGGTCGTGAAGGCGGTCGCCGCCACGTACTTGCCCGCTCCGGAGACGCCGACCGCGCGCGCGGCCAGCGTGAAGTAGACGAACGAGAGGAGCTTCTGCCCCACGAACGCCGCGACGAGATAGGCGGTGTTTTTCGCGACCCGCGTGCCGGACATAGCTAGGCCCAGACCCTTTCCTTGTTGCGCTCCTCCTTCTTGCGGAAGGCGGTCTCGAGGTCGACACCGGACCGGTTGGCGATGGAACAGAGGGAGATGAGGACGTCGGCGATCTCCTCGTCAATCGCGCCCGCCTGCCGGTGCGCTTCGAGCGGCATGTTCTCGGCCTTGCGAACGGCCCTGAACAACTCGCCGATCTCCTCGCCGAGGAGGAGGCACTTCTGGAGGACGGTCTGGTCGATGAAGCCGTGTTCGCGCTCCATTTCGGCGACGTAACGCTGCAGATCGGCGAGCCGGGGGTTCTCTCGGAGGGTGGACATGCGGGGTTCGCGCTAAGGAAAGATACGCGAGCAGTGTACGCGTTTTCCCGCCTTGCTTCAACGCCCGGATATACACTTTCCGACCCCTGAAAACAGGCTCAACCGAGCCCAGGGAAAGGCGCCATGGCCCCCTTGACATACCCCCGGGGGTCGGCGCTAGGGTCGTACGTTCCCGCAAACCATCGCGGGATGGAGGTTACGATGCTTCTCGTAAAGACGCGCAAGGGCAAGAGCACGGTGCACGGCACGGGGCTCTTCGCCGAACAGTTCATTCCCAAGGGTACGATCATCTGGCGCTACGTGGCGGGACATGATGCGATCCTCACCCGCGAGCAGTACGAAGGCCTCGGACGCGAGGAGAAGGAAGGCTGGCAGCGGTTCGCCTACGTCAGCCGCTTCACCGGCCTCCTGGTCTGCTCCGGGGACGCCTACGTCTTCATGAACCACTCGCACCGGCCGAACGTGGGGGTCTCCCCGCGCTTCGAACCGCCCGAGGGAGTCGACGTCGCGCTCTGCGACATCAACCCAGGGGACGAGCTCCTGTTCGACTACACCTGGTTCGGAGAGGACCCGTGCTGCTGCCCGGAACATGGACGGCTTCCGGAGGACATCGACGTGGTGTTCCGCTCGCTCCCTACTGTCGCCGCGCGCTGATGCGACGAAAAACCGGCCCTCTCGGGACCGGTTCTTTTTATTTTCCTGCGTGATGTTTTATAAGTCGGCGTCGTCGGGCGTCCAAAGATGCCGACCTCCGCGGGTCCTGTCGCGGGTATATGAACGGATACGCATACAATTTTAGAAGCGATGGAACGACCTATGGGAAGCAGGGCCGGATTTCCATCCTCCACCCTGTACG
>JAVHQX010000074.1:0-3244 GCA_036171355.1 Patescibacteria group bacterium
CCTCGACTGCGAAGCGGCGGATGACCTCCGGCCCTTTCGGTCCGTAGGGCGTGCGCGCGGTGTCGCCGAAATAGACGATGCCGCGCCCGGGCAACTGCCGGAAAAGTTCCTTGACGACCGTGAGGCCGCCGAGGCCCGAGTCGAAGACGCCGATCATCTGAGAGAAAGGTTGAAGGGTTGAGAGGTCAAGAGGTTAAAAGATCCGAGCGGAACTTACAACCTCTCGCCCTTTTGATTTTTCAACCTCGAATAAGTTTCAAAAGTTCGTCCCTCTCCTTTTCCATCAGGTCCTTGCGCTTGGTCTCGAGGCACAGGCGCAGCAAGGGCTCGGTGTTCGAGGCGCGGACGCTCCACCACCAGTCGTCCTCGGGATGCGCCGGGTCGCGGAAGTCCATGCGGATGCCGTCGATCTTCGTGACGGACGTCGCGCGCGGCGCGTAGGCCTTCTCGAGGCGCGCGAGCACCGCGTCCTTGTCCGCGACCTTCGAGTTGATCTCGCCGGAGTGGAAGTAGCGGCGCAGCGGCGCGACGAGCTCGGAGAGCTTCTTGCCGGTCTTCGTCATGAGGTCGAACGCCATGAGCATGGCGAGGTCGGGGCACTCGGCGTTCGAAAGGTCGCGGAAGAAGAGATGGCTGGAGATTTCGCCCGCGAAGACGGCGTTCTCGCGGCGCATGTGCGGCTTGACCAGGCCGTGTCCGACGCGCGTCATGACCGCGCGGCCGCCGGCGCGTTCAATCTCTTCCTTCGCGACCATGCTGCTGTTCACGGTATAGAGCACCGTCGCGCCCGGGTCCTTCTTCAGCACCACCGGCGCAAGAAGCGACAGGATCAGGTCGCCGCGGATCGGCGCCCCCGTCTCGTCGACGAGCCCCACGCGGTCCGCGTCCCCGTCGAAGGCCACGCCGAGGTCGGCGCCGGTCTCGAGGATGCGCTTCTTGAGCGCCTCGAGGGTCTCTTCCTTGAGCGGGTTGGCCTCGTGATTCGGAAAGCGGCCGTCCAAGTCGAGGAACAGTCCCTCCCAGGAGACCTTCCGGATACGGTCGAGGATGTCGCCGATGACGATGCCTTCCATGCCGTTCGCCGTGTCGACGACGACCTTGAGCGGACGGAACGCCTTGGTATCCACGAGCGACAGGAGCTTCTCGACGTAGGCCTCCTGGATGCCCGTCTCGACCAGCGTACCCTCTTTCACTGCGGGATACGGGCCGGCCATCGCCAGGTCGCGGATGTCGTTCATGCCGGTCTCGCCGCCGATCGGCATGGCGTCGCCGAAGACCATCTTGAAACCGTTGTACTCGCTGGGGTTGTGCGAGGCGGTCACCATCACGCCGGCGTCATGGAGCTCGTAGTCGGAGACCGCGTAGTAGAACATCGGCGTCGTGACCATGCCGACGTCGATGACGTCCGCGCCCTGCGACATGATCCCCTTGGCCAGCGCGGCGAACAGCGACGGCGTGGTGCCGCGCATGTCCTTGCCGGCGACGACGGTCTTGGCCTTCGTGAACTTCACCACCGCCTGCCCGACGCGGTAGGCGAAATCCTCGTCGATCTCCTGCGGCGCGAGTCCGCGGATGTCGTATGCCTTGAACAGTTTGGGGTCGATCATAGGGAGACGGGGTCAAGGGGTCAGGAATCAGGGATCAGGGGACAGGGAACGGGTCGCAGAGCCATTGTCCCTTGCAACCTGTTTCCTGTTTCCTGAATGTTCGAATCGCGGCTAAAATTCGCCGCGTTTTCGGCCTTCAAGGCCATGCGAGTTATGCACCGTGCCCTTTTGCCTAGACGGTCGTTTTTTCGTATAATTCACGTATAATAGTGTAAAGACTAATTCCCTCCTTCGCAAATCCCCGCCTATGGGAACGCTCAACACGATTGTCATGGTCGCCGGGCTGCTGCTGGTGCTCGTCATCGCGTGGCTCATCGCCGTCTATAACGGCCTCATCACCCTCCGCAACAGGACGGATGAAGCCTGGTCGGACATCGACGTCCAGCTCAAACGCCGTTACGACCTCATCCCCAACCTCATCGAGACGGTGAAGGGCTACGCCAGCCACGAGTCGGGCACGTTCGAGAAAGTCACGCTGGCCCGCGCCGCCGCCATGGGCGCGCAGACCACGGGCGAGAAAGCCCAGGCCGAAAATGCGCTGTCCCAGACGCTCAAGTCGCTCTTCGCGGTCGCGGAGAACTATCCCGAGCTGAAGGCGTCGCAGAACTTCCTCCAGATGCAGGACGACCTCAAGGACGCTGAAGACAAGATCCAGGCCGCCCGCCGCTTCTACAACGCCAACGTCCGCGACTTCAACACCAAGCTCCAGGTGTTCCCGAACAACCTGATTGCCGTGAAGATGAGCTTCAAGAAGTACGACTTCTTCGACATCGGCAACGAAGCGGAGCGCCAGGCCCCGCAGGTGAAATTCTAAGCGAAGATCGAGAGGTCAAAAGGTAAAAAGGTTGGAAGAGATAGTCCGGACTTTCAACCTCTCAACCTCTCCCCCTTTCAACCTTTCGATGACGACGTACGACTTCATCGCCGCCAACAAACGGAAGACCGTGATCCTTGTCGCGGTCTTTTCGGCGCTCGTGCTCGCGATCGGCTGGTTCATCGACGAGTACTACGGCGGCGGAGGCTTCTTCCTGACGATCGCCGCGGTCTATTCGCTCATCTCGGCGCTCGTGAGTTACTACGCCGGCGACAAGGTCGCGCTGGCCGTCTCCGGCGCTCGCCCGGTCTCGAAGGAAGAGAATCCCTATCTCGTCCGCATGATCGAGAACCTCTGCATCTCGCAGGGCATGCCGGCGCCGAAGGTCTACATGATGGACGATCCTTCCATCAACGCCTTCGCCACCGGCCGGGACCCGCAGCACGCCTCGATCGCGGTGACGACCGGCGCGCTCGCCAAGCTTGAGAACGAAGAGCTCGAGGGCGTGCTCGCGCACGAACTCTCCCACGTGAAGAACTACGACATCCGGGTGATGACCATCGTCATCGTGCTCGTCGGCATCGTTTCCGTCCTCGCCAACATGATGTTCCGCGCGAGCTGGCACGGCGGTCGCCGCCGCGGCCGCGACAACGAAGGCGCCGGCGTGTTCATGATCGTCGGCCTCGTCCTGATGATCTTCGCCCCGCTCATCGCCCAGCTCATCAAGCTGGCGGTCTCCCGCAAGCGCGAATACCTCGCCGACGCCTCCGGCGCGCTCATGACGCGTTTCCCCGAAGGGCTCGCGCGGGCGCTCAAAAAGATC
>JAVHQX010000075.1:0-3201 GCA_036171355.1 Patescibacteria group bacterium
CCTTCGGCCACTGGGAATCGGACACCGTCATCTGCTCGAAGCAGAGAGGCGTCCTCTCGGTCCGACTGGAACGGGTATCAAGGCTCCTCCGATTCCACAAAGCGCCGACCGAATCGGCAGAAGACACCGAACACGCCGTCAGGAAGACCGTGGAATCGCTTCCTTCGTCCGCGTTCCTGACCATGACCTTCGACAACGGCACGGAAGGGTCCCGGCACGCCGTCCTCAGGGACGAGTACGGCATCCTCACCTACTTCTGCGACGCATACGCCTCATGGCAGAAAGGAGCGGTCGAGAACGTGAACCGGATCATCAGGAGGTATCTGCCGGAAACAAAAGATCTCTCGGTCCTGTCAGACCGGGAGATCCACGAGATCCAGGAGAGGATCAATGACACGCCTAGAAGGCGTCTCGGATGCCGTACAGCGAACGAAGTCGCCGGACAATACCTTACGACGCTACAGGTGGTGCATTGCTAGGTTGAATTTCCTAGATAGAAGATGATAGACGACAGCCAAAAAGCGACAGACGACGGTAGCCTTCACCGTCTCCCGTCTCCCGTCTCCCGTCTCCCGTCTCCCGTCTCCCGTCTCCCGTCTCCCGTCCTTTGACCATTCCCTCTGCCGGTGGTAAGGCGGGGACAGTTCCTTTCAGGAGCTCATCAGCAAACCCTTACGCCAGCGGAGGACGCCATGGCAGACACCCCAAAAACCGCCCCGGGCGGGGCTTTTCTCGTCCAGGATGCGGTTCCCGCGGACACGTGCGCCCCGGAGGATTTCGGAGACGATCGGACCGCCATCAAGGCGGCCGCGGACGATTTCGCAAAACGCGAGGTTGCGCCCGCGACCGACAGGCTGGAGGATCACGATCACGCGCTGCTCCTCGCCCTGCTCCGGCAGGCCGGGCAGCTCGGCTTCCTGGGCGTCGACGTCCCGGAGGCGCACGGAGGCCTCGGCCTCGACCTCGTCACCTCGGCGCTCGTGTTCGAGGCGATGGGCGCGAGCGGCAACGGGTCGTTCGGCGTCACCATCGGCGCGCATACCGGCATCGGCACGTGGCCCATCCTGTACTTCGGCAGCGACGCGCAGCGCGCGGCGTATCTGCCCGGCCTCGCGTCGGGCGAGAAGGTCGCGGCCTACGCGCTCACGGAACCGGGCAGCGGCAGCGACGCACTCGCCGCGAAGACGACCGCCGTCCTCTCGGAGGACGGGACGCACTGGATCGTGAACGGTGAGAAGACCTTCATCACGAACGCGGGCATCGCCGACGTCTTCACGGTCTTCGTGAAGATCGGCGGGCAGAACGCCTGCCTCATCGTGGAGAAGGGGACGCCAGGGTTCTCCGTCGGCAAGGAAGAGCGGAAGCTCGGCATCAGGGGATCGTCGACGTGCAGTCTCGTCTTCGACGACGCCCGGGTGCCCGCCGGCAACCTGCTCGGCCTGGTCGGCAAGGGGCACAAGATCGTGCTCAACACGCTGAACCTCGGTCGCTTCAAGCTGGGCGCGGCCGCCGCGGGCGGGCTCAAGGGAGCCCTGCGCGGCGCGATCGAGTACGCCGCCGGCCGCAAGCAGTTCGGCAGGCCCATCCTCGACTTCGACGCCATCCGGCAGAAGATCGCCGAGATGACCGTCGACGCCTGGGTCGGCGAGAGCCTGGTGTACCGCACCGCCGGGCTGCTCGACGCGCGGCTCGAAGGCGTGCCGCACGGCGAAGAGGCGGCGAAGGCCATCGAGGAGCACACCGTCGAGTGTTCGCTCGTGAAGGTCGCGCTTTCGGAGATGCTCTGGGCGTCCGTCAATCACGGCGTGCAGATCTTCGGTGGCTACGGCTACGTCGAGGAGGGGTATCCCGCGGCGCGGGCGCTCCGCGACGCGAGGATCAACCTGATCTTCGAAGGCACGAACGAGATCAACCGGATGCTCGCCATCGATGCGCTCGTGAAGCAGGCGATGAAGGGCAAGGTCGACCTCTTCGGCGCGTTCTCGGCGTTGTCGGCGTCACCGGCTCCGCGCGGTCCGACGCTCCGCGACGCGCTCGCGGGCATCAAGTGCGCGGCGATCCACGCGCTCGGATCGGCGGCGATGAAGCACATGCAGGGGCTCAAGGACGAGCAGCAGCTGCTCATCGCCCTCGCGGATGCGCTCATCGCCGTGTACGCGGCGGACACTGCGGTCCTGCGCAGCGAGAAGATCGCGGCGGCGTGCCGCGACGCGATGCTCGCGACGGCCGCGGCCTCGGTCTTCCTCGAGCAGGCCCGCCAACTGGTCCGCAGCCGCTGCGACGCGGTGCTCGCCTCGGTCAGCGACGGCGACGGCCGTGCCGCCGCGCTCGCGCAGTCGCGGGCGCTTCTCGGCGACGACCCCATCTGCGACATCGTCGCCGAGCGCAAGCGCATCGCGGAAGCCGCCGTCGCTAAAGGAGGCTTCCCGTTCTAACATCGTCCGCCCCGCATCGTTGCGGGGCGGATTTTTCGTTCTTCCGGAGTGTGCTACCGTAGAGCGGCACGCGCCACTATGGATCTCCCGCAGACACCGCAACCAGAACCGCCGAAGACGGCGGAACCGGCGCCGCAGGCATCGCCCGCGCAGGCGCCACCTGCCGGCGAACCGCCGATCGAACAGACCTCGCTGGTCCTCGAATCCGAGGGCCTGACGCCGAGGAAGGCCGCGACGTTCGTCATCGACGCCATCCTCGTCATCATGGCGCCCATTCTCGTGACCGTCGCCATCGGCATCCTGCAGACGGTCCGACCCGAGAAGCTCATGTCCGAACGCACGCCGAAGGACCTCGGCCTCGCCTACGAGGATGTCGCGCTCAAGACGGCCGACGGCGTGGCGATCGCGGCCTGGTACGCGCCCGCGGCTCAGGCCACGGACGCGGCAGTGCTCGTGCTGCACGGCTATCCGGCGGACAAGGGCGACGTCCTGCCGCGCGCCGCCTTCCTGCAGAAGTCCTACAACCTGCTGCTCGTCGACTTCCGTTCATTCGGGAAGAGCGGCGGTTCGTACACCACGCTCGGACCCAAGGAGGTCGGCGACGCGCTCGCCGGCATCGACGAGCTGCGCCGACGGGGGATGAAACGCATCGGGGTCTACGGATTCTCGATGGGCGCGAACGTCGCGCTCATGATGCTCCCGCGCACCGACGCCGTCGACGCAGTCGTGTCGGAGGCGGCGAACGCCGACCTGCGTTCCGTCATCG
>JAVHQX010000076.1:0-3191 GCA_036171355.1 Patescibacteria group bacterium
CGGCCACCTGGACTCGACCGTCGTGCTTGCACGCTCGCTCGCCGAGCTCGGCATCTACCCGGCCGTCGATCCGCTCGATTCCAATTCCGCCATCCTCGATCCCGATGTCGTCGGCAAGGAGCACTACGAGGTCGCTATCGGCGTCCAGGCGGTGTTGCAACGCTACAAGGACCTCCAGGACATCATCGCCATCCTCGGCATCGAGGAGCTCTCGGAAGAGGATCGCCTGACCGTCTCCCGCGCCCGCAAGATCCAGAAATTCCTGTCGCAACCGTTCTTCGTCGCCGAAACCTTCACCGGCGTGCAGGGCAAATACGTCGGCCGGAAGGAAACCGTCCGCGCATTCAAGGAGATCCTCGAGGGCAAGCATGACGACAAGCCGGAACAGGCCTTCTACATGAAAGGCGGCATCGACGAGGTGACGGCGTAAACGGGACGGCGAAGCGGCGAGTGGTGAAGTGGTCAAGTGCCTACAACGGTACGGTCCAACCACCACAACCACCCGGCCACTCAACAACCCGGCCACTCAACCACTCAACCACTGCCATGAAGCTCAGCTTCGAACTCACGACCCCTGAACGCATGGTCCTGAAGGACACGTTCGACGCGGTGACGATCCCGACCCAGGAAGGGGAGATTACCGTGCTGCCGGACCATATCCCGCTCGTCGCGAACCTCGCGTCGGGAGTCATTACCGTCATCAACGCCGCCACGGAATGGTACATCGCGGTGTCCGGCGGCTTCGTCGAGGTCCAGCCGGGCAGTTCGGTCATCGTCCTCGCCGACACGGCCGAACGCGCGGAAGAACTGGATTACAAGAGCGTCCAGGAGGCCCGCGACCGGGCCGCGGCGCTGCTCGCGGACAAACGTCACGCCGACCAGATGTCCACGGCCGCGGCGGCCGCCTTGCTTGCGCGCGAGATGGCGCGGCTCAAGGTGGTCGAGAAGTACCGCAGGACCAGGCACTCCTGACACGGACCGGAACGACACCCTGCGGGGCGTTTTTTCGTCCATGGACGGTTGACGCCGGTCCTCGTCGCTGCTGTAGTATGCGCCGTCCGACCTTTCGACGGACAAGGAGGATACTACGGTGAGCGATGCCGCCCTTTCGAACCTCTGGTTCGAGTATGCGCGCCGCGCAGGCCGCAACCAGACCAAGTACGCCACGCTTTACGCGCTTCTACGCCAGGCCTGGGGCGGCGACACCGCCTCGCCTTCCTGCCGGGACGGCTGGGAGACCAAGCATCCGTCAACGGGACAGTGCGCGGTCACCGCGCTCGTGGTCCAGGACATGTGCGGCGGCGACATCGTTCGCGAGGACCTCGGACCCCTCGGCTCGCACTGCCTGAACCGGCTGCCGAACGGCGAAGGCTTCACGGACTACGACCTCACCTGGGTCCAGTTCCCCTCGGGGACGCTGCGGACGGCTGCCGCTCCCGCGGATCGGACCGTCATGCTCGAGTCCGCCCGGGCCGCGACCTACCGCACCAGGGACCGCTACGAGCTCCTCAAGGAGCGCGTGCGCGCGACGATGGAGGACTACCTCCGCGAGCGCGCCTGAGATCCTCTTCAGCCCCTCCGCCTGCCGGCGGAAGGGGTTTTCATTTTCAGGACATCCCTTCCCGCCGCACCCCTCGACTCGCGGACGGCGTTTTCCAAAAAAAACGGCGCGACACGCCGATTGACACCGTGATGCGCCTCTGGCACGGTCAGGATGAGTTCTTTTCCCTACCAACGTGTTTTGGAAGGAGTCGGGGACATGCCAAGGGTCTTCCGCGACGAAGCTCGCTGGGACGGCGTCGACTTCGCGAGCGTCGACGTCGGCGCGCGCAACAAGTCCGCAAGCCTCGTCTTCGAGGGCTACCAGTACGCGACGAAAGGGGAGCGGCAGCTCGCCGAGCTGCTCACGATACTGGAGATCCCGTTCACCCCTGACGTCCCGTTCTGGCTTCCGAAGCCCGACGGGAAATCACGCCTGTTCGTCCCGGACTTCGTCTTCGACCGCCGCGCCTACCTCTGGTACGGGCGCCGCAGGCCGATCCTGATCCACGGCATCGAGGCCAAGGGCAAGACGCGGGAAGGGACGTTCTCCGAACGCGCCCTCGAAAAAGTCAGGCTCCTCAGTGAGCACCGCAACATCACGATCCTGCTGCTCTCCAACAGCCAGATCAAGCAGTATTTCAACAAAGGAAAGCTTCCGCTCAAGCCGCTCGACCCGGAAACCGGGTGACGGGCGCCCGGTCCGACATGCGTCGGACCGGCATTTTTTTCCGCAGCGGAAAAGAAAAGCCCGCGCAGCGGGCTTTTTTCGAGGGAAGGACGGTCATGCCGGGCGGGGCACGACGGCGTTGATGACGTCGATGAGGCCGAATATGCTGAGCGGCTTCGGCTCGACGCGGTCGACGCCGGGCATCCCGGCTGGCAGGCGGACGTCGCCGGACATCAGGATGACGAACTGGCGGCACCCGCGGCTTCGCACGGCGGCGATGAGCTCCTCGCCGCCCATGTTGGGCATGCGGCGGTCGGTGAGCAGCACGTCGAAAGCGAGGCCGCCGTCGATGAGCCGGAGCGCGTCGACGCCGTCGCGCGCGGCGTGCACGGTGAAGCCGCCATGCTCGGTGAGGATGTCGGAAAGACAAGCGCGGATCGCGGCGTCGTCATCGACGACGAGAATGGTCTTCGCCATCGCTGGCCTCCTGAGGAAAGAAACGATAGGATGTCACGGAAAGGACGCGACGGATGAGCTTAATGCGTTTTCCTTTTGCCGTCAACCCTGTGGCCGTGAAGACCAGGAAAAAACCCGTTCCGGAGGCGCCCGCGCCGGCCGACGACCATCCGCTGCTCGAAGGGCTGAACGGCGAGCAGCGCCTGGCCGTCACCCATGACGCCGGGCCGCTTTTGATCGTCGCGGGCGCGGGAACGGGCAAGACGACCGTCATCTCGAAACGCATCGCCTGGCTCATCGGGACCGGTCGCGCTAAGCCGGAGGAGATCCTCGCGCTCACCTTCACCGAGAAGGCGGCGGGGGAGATGACCGAACGCGTCGATCAGCTCCTGCCGATGGGTTACGTCGACCTGTGGGTCTCGACCTTCCACGCCTTCTGCCGCCGCGTCATCGAGGAGCGCGGGCTCGACATCGGCATCCCCAACGAGTTCCGCCTGCTCGACCAGACCGACGCCTACCTGCTGGT
>JAVHQX010000077.1:0-3190 GCA_036171355.1 Patescibacteria group bacterium
GAAAAAAGTTTCGTTGCTGAATGGAGGGATGGAAATCCGGCTACTATGGCCGAACCTCCACGCGGTCACGCACGGGCCGGATTTCTCGAAGGATCTTAGGCTCGATTCCGCCGGAGGACTCGCGGGAACCTAGCATTAGAGCGTCATACGAGAAATCGGGCCGCGGGCCCGATTTCCATCCTTCTACCAACCAAATTGTCGAGCGGACTCTATCTTGGTACCCGCGGGTGGCGCGGGTGGCGCGGGTGGGGTGACCCGCGACAGGACCCGCGGACATCGGTAAATTCTTTTATGCTTTCCCCAGCGTCTTCTCCCCAGTCTCCCACTCCACCGGACACAGCTCGCCGCTCTGCACCGCCTTGAGCACGCGCAGCGTCTCCTTGACCGAGCGGCCGACCGAACCGGCCGAGACCACGATGTATTTCACGATGCCGTCCGGATCGATGACGAACAGGCCGCGCGCCGCCGAGCCGTCCTCGTTCAGGACGTTGTAGGCGCGGCTGATCTCGAGCGTCGTGTCAGCGAGGACCGGGTAGCCGACCTCCGGGAGGTCGCGTTCGAACCAGTTCTTGTGGCTCCACTCCGAATCCGTCGAGCAGGCCAGGATGTCGCAGTTCATCGCCTTGAACTCGCCCTCCATCTTCGCGAAGCCCTTGATCTCCGTCGGGCAGATGAAGGTGAAGTCGCGAGGATAGAAGAACAGCACGACCCATTTGCCGCGATAATCGGCGAGGCTGACTTTTTCGAACTCCTTCTGTCCCTTGCGGTACGCGGTCACGTTGCGGAACGCCGGCGCGGGCATGTTGATCTTGGTCACGAACGGGCTCTCGGCGTCGGTCCCGCAGCCGCCTCCGCCGCAGCACGAGGAATCTCCACAGCTCATAAGTATTTTGTGTAATGATTAGCAAATCATACTTTAAGTTATTCTTCGTGAAGGGTAAAGTACGAGAGTAAGTTGCACACCCGCGTCCCGGGCGAAGAAAACCTCGACTTTCTCAAGGCGCTCGGCGCCTCGAAGATCCGTTTCGTCGTGACCCGCCACGAGCAGGCGGCCGGGTTCATGGCCGCGACCGTCGGGAGGCTCACCGGCAAGGCCGGCGTCTGCCTGTCGACGCTCGGTCCGGGCGGACCAACTTCACGACCGCCGCCGCGTACGGCCAGTTGGGCGGCATGCCGATGCCCATGATCACGGGACAGAAGCCCATCCGGAAGAGCAAGCAGGGCAGGTTCCAGATCGTCGATACCATCGAGATCATGCGGCCGCTCACCAAGTACGCGCGGCAGGTCGTCTCCGGCTCCGCCGTGGCGGCGACCGTTCGCGAGGCTTTCCGCGTGGCGGAAGAGGAGCGGCCCGGCGCGGTGCACATCGAGCTGCCGGAGGACGTCGCCGCGGACGATGCGTCCGGCGAACCGTTCACCGCGGCGCGCGTGCGGCGGCCGGACGCCGACGAGAAGGCGGTCGCGACGGCCGTCGGCATGATCGAGGAGGCCAAGAGTCCGCTCATCCTCATCGGCGCCGGCGCGAATCGGAAGCTCACGTCCGCGATACTGCGCGATCCGCGCGTGAAGGCGGCGACGCTCACCGGCAGCGAGAAGGCCGGTGCGTCCGTCGCGTCGATCTGCGGCCAGGAGATCAAGACGACCGTGCTCGAGCTCGGCGGGAGCGATCCCTACGTGGTGTTCGAGGACGCCGATGTCGAAGCTGCGGCCAGGGTCGCGGTCGAGGCCCGTCTCCAGAACGCGGGGCAGAGCTGCATCGCCGCCAAACGGTTCGTCGTGGTGCGCGCCGTCCACGACCGGTTCGTCGCCCTCCTTAAGGAAGGCTTCGCCAAGGTCGTCATGGGCCACCCGCTCGACGAGAAGACGACCATGGGACCGCTCGCGAGCGAAAGCGGCCTCCGGGACATCGCGCGACAGGTCGAGGATTCCGTGGCCATGGGCGCGAAGCTCGTCTGCGGCGGAAGGCGCGCGGACGGTCCCGGCTGGTTCTATGAACCGACCATCCTGACCGGCGTCCGCAAGGGCATGCCGGCCTGCGACGAGGAGACCTTCGGCCCTGCGGCCGCGGTCATCGAGGCCGCGAACGAGGAGGAGGCGATCGCCATCGCCAACGACACGGAATTCGGCCTGGGTGCCTCGCTCTGGACGAAGGATGTCGCCAAGGCCAAACGGCTCGCCGCGCGCCTGAATGCGGGTTTCGTCGCGATCAACAACATGGTGACGACGGACCCGCGCCTGCCCTTCGGCGGCATCGGGAAGTCCGGCTACGGCCGCGAGCTCTCCCATTACGGCATCAAGGAGTTCGTGAACGTAAAAACGGTCAGGAACGCCTGATCGCGGGCCGCCCTCGGGGCGGCCTTTTTTACTTGAAAGTCCGCCCAGGTCCGGTAGTATCGAAGAAATGTCCTTTTTATGCAGACGGGGTGAGTAGAGGAGGCCTGCCATGCGAACGCTGGCAATGGCATTGTTCTGCGGGTTTTGCTGCCTTTCTTGCGTGAAGACGATCACCGTCCCGCGGCCCCCGTTCGGGCCGCCGGCATCCATGTGCGAGGGCGCTCCCTCGGACCTGGACGTGGTCACCTTCAACGCCGGGCTCGGTCCCGGCATCGTGCCGTATTCCTCGGAGCGCGCGCCGCACGTCGTGGACGCGCTCGCGTCGACGCCGTTCGACGTCATGTGCCTCCAGGAGATCTGGACCGACGGCGACCGCGACGCGATCGTCTCCCGGCTCGGACTTCCGCGGGAGAACGTCGTCTACGCCATGACCAGGGGTCTCGGCGAGACGGGGAAGGACCGCTGTTCCTCCGGCGAGCTCGACCGACTTTCCGCGTGCACCGAGGAGAAGTGCCGCGGCGTGCCCGAGGAGGACATCACCTCGTGCGCGATGTCACGCTGCAGGTCGGCCCTCACGCACTTGTTCATGACGAACCGCGAGTGCCTCAACTGCCTCACGGCCATGGCGGGACACGGTTCCGCCGCCACGCGGCACGTCTGCACCACGACCGGCGCGTCCCGCATCTACGGGGGACGCAACGGCATCATCATGGCGTCGCGGTGGCCGCTTCATGACGTCGAAGCGGTCTTGCTGCCGACGTCCAACGCGAACCGCGTCGCGCTCTTCGCGCGCGTCAACGTTCCCGGCCGCGGCGAGGTCGAACTCGCCTGTACGCACCTGTCTTCTTCCCAGGAG
>JAVHQX010000078.1:0-3150 GCA_036171355.1 Patescibacteria group bacterium
GGAGCGCCGAAACGACGAGTCCCGTGGCGACCGGGGTCCAGCGCGGCAATGTGCGTTTTTTATCGTTCATGGGCCAAGTATACCGCCTCCCGCCGCGGTTGACACGGCGAGCCCGCCGTGATTCGGTGCAATCGGTTCCTTTCCATCCACCCCTCAAGAAAGGCGGAGCCATGAACGGACGGCACATGTTCGCGTCGCTCGCGACGGCCTTGCTGCTCATCTCGGCCTCCGCGCAAGCGCAGGCCGACACCACCACCGCGACGGCGGCGCCGCCGGCGCCCGCCAAACCGGGACCCCTGGCCCTCCGGACCGGCGCGGGCTTCAACGCCGGCGACGTGAACGGCACGTCGCTGCTCCGCGCGGACGTCTCGGTCGGCGTGTCGTACGACTGCACGCGCTGGCTGACGCTCTACACCGATCTCCGCTTCGGGACGACGCGCTTCGGCTACCGCGGAAGCCTCGACGACGGTCTGACCGTCAACGCGCAGCTCTGGTCGTACTTCGACATGTCGGTGTCGACCGGCGCGGCGCTCCATGCGCTCCGTAGCGGCCCGTTCTCGCTCGACGTCTACGGCGAGTTCGAGCCGTCGATCGTCAACACCACGCCGCATCTGGACACCTTGCGGATCACGACGCCGCAGGGCACCTACGACGTCGGGCCGTACGCGGCGGCGAACAGCGCGCCGTCGCTCGCGTGGTACCGCCTCGCGCTCGGGACGACCTTCCGAGTGCGCGGGGGGTTCGCGGAGCCCCGCATGACGATCGCGTTCGAAGACGTCCATGGTTCCATGGACGTCCATCTGAACGCCGACAGCCGGGACACGCTCACGCGCCTCGGCTACGACCCGACCGCGATCGAGCGGCCCCACGAGGTCTCGTTCTTCCGGGTCGCGCTCATGCCGGGCGTCGACTTCCACATCGGTTCCCGGGACATCCTGGGCATCACCGGCATCATCGCCCCCGCGAGCGATGCCACGACCTACGGCGCCGCCGCCATGGTCACCCACCGCTTCTGAAACGCCGCACCGTTGCGGCGTTTTTCTTTATTTCCGGGCCCGCCGTCATTGACACCGCGCATACGCAGGGTACGGTGGACCCAGGTCTTTGGACCATTGTGTCATTCCCCAGCTTGCCGCCCGGCGTACGGTCGGTCCGTCGGCGATGACCGACGGGAGGAGCCCACCATGAAGGTGCTTGCGGGTCTCGTCACCTGCGTTGCCGCACTCTGCATCGCTTCGGTGGCGCGCGCAGACGAACCGTCCGCAACGCCGCCCGATTTCTCGGCACGCCTGGAGGCGGGCTTCGGCACGTGGGTCGCCCGCGGGCCGGACATCAACGTCCTCCAGATGCGCTTCACGCTCGCGCCGGAGTTCTCCTACCGCGACCGCCTGCGCATCGCGCCGTTCATCCGGATGACGTCGACGAACATCGACCTGATGCGGAAGGACGGCATGCCGTTCGACGCGTCGCTCAGCCTGCCGTGGGAACCGTCCCTCGGCGCCCGGGTCTCGGTCGACATGGTCCGCTTCTGGCGGCTCCACCTGCTCGCGGTCGGCGAGTTCGAGTTCCCTCTCGGCGAAAACCACGCCTGGATCGGCTCGTTCACGCCGCGCGGCAAAATCTCGGACGTGCGCATCGACATCGACTCGCTGCGCAACCACGTAACCGTCGGCCGCCAGTGGCGAAGCGTCCAGGGAGCGCTCAGGCTCCAGGGCGACTTCTCATGGTGGCACCCGTACGTCGACCTCGGCTACCTGTACATCGACAGCCGCCTCGCGGTGAACTTCGATGAACAGGCGACGCAGCTGCTGACGACCGCCAACGTCCACCCGTCGCGGTACTACGACAGCAGCACGAGCACGTTCTTCTGCATGATCGGGTCGGAATTCGACCTGGGACGCGGCTTCGGCCTCCGGGTCAACGCCACGCTCCTGCCCACGAGCGACCGCCTGTTCTTCGCAGGCGAAGCCAACCTGCTCGTCCCCTTCGATTTCGGCCTCGGCCGGCATTGAGGGCAGCCCCCGTCCTTGAACGGGGGTTTTCTTTTTCCGGCGGGACCGCGGATTGACACGGCGGCGTCGCCATGCGAGCGTGACAGGGCGCTCATTCATTCGGCCGGACGCTTGCTTCGCAGGAAGGTGCCGCATGTCGCGACCTTCTCGGACTTTGCCACGGACTGCCGCTTCCCTCGTTTCCTTCTTCGCGGCCATGGCCGCCGCCTCCGCGGGAAAAAACCGCCCGCCGCCCGACAAGGGGCCGGCCGACGGGAAACCCGCGGACGACAAGGACTCCGGCGCCGCGGAAGCGCACCCGCTGCTGTTCGCCACGGACGTCGACGCCGTGAAGGTCAGCACCGACCGCGGCGGCTTCACCCGCCTGAACACGCTCATCGGGGCGTCCCTCATCCCTGTCCCGTGGCTCGAACTGTCGTCCGACCTCCGGATCGGCCGCGCCGGCTTCGTCTATCACGGGGACATCGGTGACGACGCCACGCTGGACGGCACGCTGTCACGGGACGGCCACGTCACCCTGACGAGCGGCGCCCGCGTCACGATCCTCGAACGGCGGCGCGTGCGCTGGCGGATCTTCGCCGAGTACGAGACGTCGTTCGGCAGCGACACGCTGGGTGTCGATTCCATCTCCGTCGGTTTCGGCGGCTCGGACCTGGACCTCACGGACTACAGGCGGCAGCACGGGCGCTTCGTGTTCTCCTGGCACCGCATCGCCGTCGGGACGGGCATCCGCTACACCTTCAGGCCCTGAAACGCGAAACCGGTCCCCCTGGACCGGTTTTTTCTTTTTCCTGCGTTCGCGCTGCCCGCTCATGGACCGGCGGGTCCTGGCGAGTCGACCGCCCGGGTACGCCACCGGCGACCTCGCTCGGCTCCGCCTCGCTAAAACGGTCGCCTTATGGCGTACCCTGCTCGGCCTCCGCGCTTCCCTTGCCGCCCGTTTCCTCAAGGACGGAACGCTTCTGCCAGATCTAATAAGCCGGGAAATCCGGCATCCCCGCCGTCCCGCTCTCGATGCGCCCCGGCAGGATTTCTCGACACGTCTTAGGGACCATTCGAGAACCTTCGCATAGGATCGAGTAAGAAATTTTACGAGAAATCCGGCCCGGTCGGAGGAGCGAGGCGCCCAGTGACCAGT
>JAVHQX010000079.1:0-3148 GCA_036171355.1 Patescibacteria group bacterium
CCTGATCGGCAAGGGCATCACCTTCGACTCGGGCGGCCTGTCGCTCAAGCCGTCGGAAGCGATGGAGGACATGAAAATCGACATGGCCGGCTGCGCCGCGATGCTCGGGGTCATGAGCGCGCTGCCCGAACTCGCGCCCGACGTCGAGGTCCACGGCATCTCCGCCATCTGCGAGAACATGCCGTCCGGCAAAGCGACGCGCCCCGGCGACATCGTGCGCACGATGCAGGGCAAGACCATCGAGATCCTGAACACCGACGCCGAGGGCCGCGTGACGCTCGCCGACGCGCTCCACTACGGCGCGCAGCTGAAGCCGGATTACATGGTCGATCTCGCGACGCTCACGGGCGCCTGCATGGTCGCGCTCGGCCAGGAGGTCGCGGGCGTCATGTCGAACGACCGGAAACTCGCGAAGCGCCTGCTCGATGCGGCCGCGAACGAAGGCGAGCTCCTCTGGGAACTGCCGCTCGTCGACGAATACCGCAAGTCCATGAAGAGCCATCAGGCCGACCTCAAGAACATCAGCGGCACCCGCTACGGCGGCGCGATCACCGCCGGCCTTTTCCTCGAAGAGTTCGTCGGTAAGACGCCGTGGGCGCACCTCGACATCGCCGGTCCCGCCTGGGCGGAACGCGATACGGTGCCGCACCAGCCGCGCGGCGCCACTGGATTCGGAGTCCGAATCATGATAGAATTCATCGAGAAGCTCTCACGCTAACCGACCCTACGTATGGCCCACGCGGTGACCGTCTACTCCACGCCGACCTGCCCTTACTGCAAGATGGCCAAGGCCTTCCTGCAGGAGAACAAGGTGGACTACAAGGACGTCGACGTCGCCGCGGACGACAAGGCGGCGCAGGAGATGATCGAGAAATCCGGCCAGATGGGCGTGCCCGTCATCGCTATCGACGATGCGATCATCGTCGGATTCGACAAAGAGGCGATGAAGAAGGCGCTCGGATTGAAATAGGAATTATTTCGGGTCCTGTCTCGGGACGCCCCCATCTGGCGCTCGGCTGCGGCCTGCGCCCGATCGGGGGACCCCACCCGCGCCACCCGAAACGTTCTCTGAATCGCGTCTGGGAAATAAAGGGATGTAAAAACGCACCGCGACCGCGGTGCGTTTTTGGAAGGATTTCCTTATCCGATCCCTTTTGCCTGGGCCCTGAAACCTGTGCCATCACGCTCTCACATCCGATGCTTCGCGAGGTCGTACTTCTCGACGAGCGCGTCGGCGACGTCCCAGTCGAGGGCGGCCATGAAGGAATCGACGTACTTCTTGCGCGCGGTCGCGTAGTCGAGGAAGTACGCGTGCTCGTATACGTCGAGGACGAGGAGCGGGACCGCGCCCCAGACGCCGCCCTGGTTGTGCACGTCGCAGACGTAGTTGTGCAGCTTGCCGTCCGCGAAATCGAAGGCGAGCACGACCCAGCCCCGCGCGGCGAGGCCGCAGGCGGCGAAGTCGGAGGTCCACTTTTCATAAGTGCCGAAGTCCTCGGCAATCCACTGCGCCAGCGTGCCGGTCGGCTGCTGGCCCTTCTCCGTCATGTTGTCGAAGTAGGCCTCGTGGAGCTTCACGCCGTTCACGGCGAAGCCTTCTTCGACCTTGAGCTCGCGCAACTCGCTGTACGTGCCGTTGGCCTTCGAGAGGTCGACGTTCGCGAGCGCGGCGCGGATCTCATTGACCTTCTTGACGTAGCCCGCGTACAGCACGTCATGGTGCTCGGCGAGCTGCTTCTCGGTCAGGCCGGGAAGCGACTTGTACTTGAGGGGTTTGACGGTGAGTTCCGACATAGCGGCCTCCATGGTAAGGGCGAATTATCCACAAAAAGAACATTCGCTGCGTAGTGTATAGTATAAGCGGTTTCCACTCCGTCGTCTAAACGGCGGTTTATAGAATGAACGATTAACCGGCATCATATGCAAGAACGAACGATATCCAAGATGCTCTCCGGCATCGCCCTCGGCAGCCTTCTGCTCGTCGGCGCGGGCTGCGTCGGAAAGGTCGCCGTGAACGCGAACATCCCCACGCCTCCGGGGCAGGAAGGCCGTGGGAACGCGAACGAACCCGCGAAGAAGCCGACGGCCCGTCAGCTCGAGGTCACGATGACTGCGCAGGGCCGCGCGGGCTTCTCGGGCAAGGCGCTGCTCGTCGAGCAGAACGACCAGACGAAAGTCATGATCAACCTCGACGGAGGCGCGGGGCTCACGATGCCGTCGCACATCCACCTCGGCGCGTGTCCGACGCCTGGCGACGTGAAGTGGCCGCTCGCCGACGTCATCGACGGCAAGTCGGTCACGCTGGTGCAGGCCTCGTTCGACGAGGTCGTCGCCGGCCTGCCTCTCGCCATCAACGTGCACAAGTCGGCGACCGAGATCGGGACGTACACGTCCTGCGGAGACATCCTTTCGGCCAAGGTGATGGATCTCCAGCCCGGCGCGGAAGCGATGATGGGGGAGAGCGCCGAGGCCAAGGCGCAGGCTCCCGGCCTCAACGTCAACGCCGCGGCGAACGTCAACGTGAACGCGGGTCTGAACGTCAACGGGCCGCTCACCGCGCCCCGCGAGATCCGCATCACGGCGCATCAGTTCTCGTTTACGCCGTCCGAAGTGCGCGTCAAGCTCGGCGAGAAGATCCGGCTCGTCGCGCAAAGCACGGACGTGACGCATGGCCTTTCCATCCCCGCGTTCAACGTCAACCTGACGCTCGAACCCGGCAAGGAGGCGACCGCGGAGTTCGTCGCGGATCAGAAGGGCACGTTCCCGTTCTTCTGCAACAGCTTCTGCGGCAGCGGCCACGCCGGCATGAGCGGCTCGCTCATCGTTGAATAAAAGACGGGAGAGCGAAGACCAAAGACCGGGGAGAGACGCTCGGCGGCCGCCAGGCGTCTCTTTTCTGTGCTCTCCGTTCTTCGTTGGCCCGTGCTTCGGACCGGGGAGTGTCGTTATCCACAAACCTGCCTTGCACACGACAGGCTGTAGTGTATCCTGGTCATCAGGATGATTGGCCATCATCGTGACTGACTCCATTTACCGTGACGTCTATGAAGAACGACAAGCTCATGGCGGGCGCCGCGGCGCTCACGTTAGGAAGCCTCCTCATCATCGGGGTGGGATGCAAACCCGCGTCCTCCGCGCCGGAACGGAC
>JAVHQX010000080.1:0-3075 GCA_036171355.1 Patescibacteria group bacterium
GGGGTGCTCCCCCGGGTCGCGGCCCGGGGTGCGCGCCCATCGGGGGTCACCCACCCGCGCCACCCGCGGGTACAAGTACGAACACGCATACAATTTTAGGAACGATGGAAATCGGGCCCAGCGCCCGATTTCTCGTAGGATCTCCAAGGCATGGACCTTCGATACGTCCGACG
Source organism: Patescibacteria group bacterium (assembly GCA_036171355.1). Taxonomy (GTDB): domain Bacteria; phylum Patescibacteriota; class Patescibacteriia; order SG8-24; family SG8-24; genus JAHFIW01. The sequence continues at coordinate 174 of JAVHQX010000080.1, forward strand.
GAAGTGAGTCAAAGGATCGTCGGGAAATCCGGCTGGGTGGGAAGCGGAAGGACGCCGGGAGATGGGCCGGATTTCCATCCTCCACCCTGCACGCTCCACGCTCTACGCCGCACGCTGCCCCCTCCACCCTCGCGTGGAGGCCACGCCGGGCCTGCCGCTGGCGACCGTTTTCCTTGGTCGGCGGCTGCCGACCAGGTCGCCAGGGGCATGCCCGGCGGGGCCGACGTGATCAAGCAAGCCGTCCATGACCACGACCGCAAAAACAAAACCGGCCCCGTGAAGGGCCGGTTCCGACGGACTCGGACTATGTCGATGTGCCGTTAATGACTGCGCCGACCACGAACTGCGCGATGGCGTAGGCCGACATGATGATGACGAGACCGATGATGCCGGAGATGATGAGCTTCTTGGCTTCGGCGACCTTCTCTTCGTTGCCGCCGGCGGTCATCCACTTGAAGCCGCCAAGAAGGATGATGACGACTGCCACGATGCCGAGGAGGCCCATGAAGGCCTTGATCACGTTGGACACCGTCGTGCGGACGTCCTGCGTGCCGAGACCGATGGCCGTGGCGTAATTGAGGCCGAGATCGACGCCCTGGGCCATGGCGACAGCCGGGAGGGCCGCCGTGGCGACGACCGCAGCGCCGATCGCGTATTTCTTAAGGTTGTTTCCGACCATAGGGCGGGTTTTGCGCATTTGCGCGCTTAAGAGTACGTAACGACGTACAGTATACGTGCTTTTCGCGATTTAGGCAAAAGACGCGCATCCACAGGCCGGCAGCGCCGGAAAACCGCTTAACGGCCGGTCAAGGCCGCCCGGAGCGCGGAACGATATTTCCGGACGTATTCGGGCACCCTTTTGCGCCGGTATTGCATGATAAAACGGGGGTGTTCGAGGGCGACGAGCTTCCCGAATAAGCCATGTTCGGCGTTGAGGCGGTCGAGGAACGCCTTGAGCTTGCCGGCGCCGAGCACGATGGCCACGTCCGACCGGCCGCCCATGGCGATCTGCGCCTTGAGAGAGCGGACGATGAACGGCGTGACGTCGCGCTCCAGGTCCGGATGGTCGTAGAAGTTGTAGTTGACGCCGCGCTTCACGAAGCCGAGCGGGCATGTGGCGGTCAGAAAGAAGTCCCGGTAGAACTTCTTCGGGCCGCCCATGGCGTCGACGACCTGATAGACGAAAGTCGAGGAGACCTCGCGCGCGTCCCCCATCGCGTTCGGCACGCCGCAGAACTCGCGCAGCGCCACGGGGTCGGTGAAGGCCACGCCGGTGATGCCCGCGCCGAAACGACTCGGGTTGATGCCGAGGATGAGGATCCGCCTGCGGGAGTCTCCGAAGTGGCGCTTGAGGAACGCGCGGAAACAGGCCCGCACCGCGGGATCCTTGTACGGGTTCATCACCGCGACGCCCGGCGGGAGCGCGCGCCCCAGCCGCAACGCGGTGAAAAAACGGTATGCCTTGTCGCCGAAGGTCATGCTGCGGTCATCAGTGGTGATGATGCGGCAGCGGCGGACCCTCGCCGCGTACCTTGCGCTCGCCGTAGTAGGACGCCGCGAGCGCCGTGGTGATGGGGACCGCGAGGATGAGGCAGACGCTGCCGACGATGGTACGGACGATCTCCTCGGCGATGGTCTCGCTGTTCAGGATGAACCAGACCGGCTGGGTCTTGTTCGAGGTGAAGAGCAGGAAGAGCGGGAGCGATGCGCCGGCATAGGCCAGGAACAGCGTGTTGATGAGCGAGGAGATGTGCTCCTTGCCGACCGAGAGGCCCCGCTTGTAGAGCTCGGCGAACTTGAGCGACGGGTTGGCGTGCTTGAGCTCTTCGACGACGGCCGATTGCGCGGTGGTGATGTCGTCGAGTATGCCGAGCACGCCGAGCATGATGCCGCCGAGGAGCAGCCCGCGCAGGTTGATGTCGCCCAGGCCGACGCCCTGCAGGAAGAGCGCGTCCTCGCTGCCCGTGCCGAAGAGGCTGGCCCACGAGACCCACGAGACGGCCATCCAGGCGGCGATGGCGAGGGTGACGATGGTGCCGACGAAGGCGATAGTCGTGCGGCGGTTGAAGCCGTGCGCCATGAAGAGCGAGACCGCGGCGATGCCGAAGGTCGCGATGAGACTCGTGCGCAGCGGATCGGCGCCGCCCATGATCCGGGGCACCACGTAGAGCATGATGACGCCGACCGTCACCGCGAGGCCGATCATCGAGGTGAAGCCGCGCCACCTGCCGAAGACGACGGCCGCGAGCACGAAGGCGAGCGCGATGCCGAGGAGCGACGGGATGCGGTAGTTGTCGACGATGTAGTACGCGGTCTCGTTCCCGGGCTTGTAGCTCTTCACCACGACGACCTCGTCCCCCGCCTTGAGCGTGGCGCGGTTGAGCGTCGTGACGTCGAGGTCGTTCGTCTCGATGGAGACCTCCTTGCCCTTGTCCTTGCCGTCGAGGAGCACCACCTTGTAGACGCGGATGTGCGCCTTGGTGCCGCCGACATCCAGTTCGCGCGTCGATTCGAGGAGCTCGATCTTCGCCTTGTAGTACTCGTCGGGCGGGAGCGCCTCGGCGGCGTCGATCGTCGCGTCGTTCTTCTGCGCCTGGTCGGGCGTGAGGCCGGCGTCGTCGGCGGTGTCGGGCGAGTTGAGTTCCTGGAGCTGGGCCTTGAGTTCGTCGCGGGTCAGCGGGGAGTTCGTCGTCGCGGCGCGGGCGGGGAGGATGAGGAGAGGGAGGGAGAGGGCGGCGAGGAAGGCGAAAACGAGAATCGCAAGGTGGAGGTTCTTGAGGCGGAGTGCGCGGAGTTGCTGCATACGCGGGTAGTATACAACGATGGACGGGGGTGTCGACGGGCGCGATGTCCGCTCCGGGTACGCCGACTTGTCATTCCGGGCTTGATCCGGAATCCAGAA
>JAVHQX010000081.1:0-3058 GCA_036171355.1 Patescibacteria group bacterium
AAACCCGAGCCTGGAGGCGAGGGCTCGGCCGTAGGTCGAGCCGCCGAAACGCGGGGACGGAGCGAGGCGCGGAATCGCTCACTCCTTATTTTTCTCCAACGTCTTCGGATTCGGACTGTACAACCTGTTCCTGATCTTCCACTGGTCCACGAACTGTCCGATGCCCTCCTTGGCCAGCTTGTTCCTGACCGTCGGGCGCGCCTGAGACCAGCGTACCAGACTTTCGAAGTTGATCTTGTACCGGCCGCGCACGACCACGTACGTGACCTCGCCGTCGGCGATAGCCCGGCGCACGGTCCTGGTCGATACCCCGAACAGCCGCGAAGCCTCGGAGACGGAGATGCGGATCATGTTCATAGTTTATCTGTCATCCCGGCCCGAGAGCCGGTATCCAACTCTCGATGAGAGGGGGGACTATAGCGCTTCTGCCTTAATAAGTCAATGCGACAATAAGGCAAAAGAGGCATTATTTGTCCACATAATTGTAGACAAAAATGGCCTTTTTGTCCAGCACGATACGGCCACTTAACCACCCCGCCACTCGACCACTTAACCACTCAACCACGAACCCCGTTACTTCTTAACCTCTGCACCCGTAGTACTCCTGTACCCGTAGTAGCTATCGGACGCCTTAATCTCCGCCTTCCCTTCTTCGATCTTCCCACTCCCTCTTCCGCCTTCTGTCCTCTGACTACTGTCTCCTCTCCCTCTTAATTACGCATGCCCACTTACGCACTTTGCCAAGAACGGAACGACCGCCTATACTCTTCGTCATGTGCAATAAGAGACGCGGTGCCCGGTACCGTCGGCAGGTACCTGGCTCCGCGGCCTTATTCGCGGGCGAGGTGTAACGCTTTTTTCTTTTCTACGTCTGATTGTGCGTAGCAGCTTAAAAGAAAAATTCCTCCTCTTCCGCATAAGGGCGAAGAAGGACCCTGAAGCGTTTGGCGCCGTCTACGACGCCTACGTGAAGCAGATCTACCGCTTCATTTACTTCAAGGTCTCGTCCGCGGAGCAGGCGGAAGATCTCACCTCCGAGGCGTTCCTCAAGGCCTGGCAGTATCTGAAGGAAAAGAGGGACGTCCCGAACCTGCAGGCGCTTCTCTACAGCGTCGCCCGCTCGGTGGTCATCGACCACTATCGCGCGACCGTCTGTGAGCGCGGCACCGTGTCGCTCGACGAGACCATCGCCGATGAGCGCACGGACGTCGCCAGCGAGAAGTTCCTGAAGGACATGGAGACCAAGTTCGATACGACGCTGGTCCTCGAGAGGCTCCGGCATCTCAAGGACGAGTATCGCGACGTGGTCATCATGCGCTACCTCGACGAGATGTCGACGGGTGAGATCGCGACCGTTCTCGGTAAGAACGCGTCGAACGTCAGGGTCCTCCTTCACCGGGCGACCAAGGCGCTCTCCGACGCCATCCGCAATGAGCAACAGGGAACTCGCGACAATACTGAAGCTGATCAAGAATGAACGGCGAGGTGGTGCCCCGCATGACGTTTGGGTTAAACGCAACCGCGACATCCTGTTGATGCAGGTCAGAAACACGATGGATGTCCATGCGAAGCCCGGGCTCGGCGAATATGCGCGCCACCTCTTTTCTATATTCTTCCCCGCCGAGGGTTTCGCGATGGCCGCGCGCGCCGCAGGCGTCTTCCTCCTCGTCGTCGGCACGGTGCTCGGCGGCGGACTCGCTTCCGCGGAGCTCTACAGCGACGCGGTCCCCGGCCAGCTCGCCTACAAGATGAAGGTCGGCGTCGAGAAGGCCCAGCTCGCCCTCGCGCCGAATGACGAGTACAAGACGCGTCTCCACACCGAGTTCGCCGACCGCCGCCTCGACGAGGCCTCCACGCTGGCTGAAGAGGATGCCGCGCACCAGGCGCTTGTGCCGGGCGTGCTCGTCGCCTTCGATGCCGAGGTTTCCGCGCTCTCGGGCGGCCTCGAGGCCCTCAAGACCTCCGACCCCGAGCGCGTCGCCGAAGCCGCCAAGCTCATGGAGAGGAAGATGGCCGTCTACCAGAACATCCTCCGCAAGACGTCCTCCACGCTTCCGCCGGCCCTGCAGAAGCAGGTCGCCGTTTCGCGCGATCTCGTCGACGAAGTCACCATCAGGGCCATCGCGGTCATCGTCGAGAAGCATCTCGCCGGCTCTTTGGACGCGCCGCGCGCCGTGGTCGTCAACAAGTTCGAGGAGCGCTTGAAGGCTGCCGAGGCCAAGCTCGACTCCGCTCCCGAGAATCAGGATGCCGGCCGGACCGAGAAGGCCAAGAAGGCCAAGGCGGCGATTGCCGCGGCGAAGGAGCTCCTGAAGGAAGAGAAGTACCAGGCGGCGCTCTCGAAGATCGAGGAGGTCGCCCAGCTTACCAAAGAGGTCGACGACACGGAGGCCGCCCCGGCGGCTGGCCCGGGGACTGTCCCCGAAGGGGGACTGTCCCCTCAGACTGTAACGCCCGAAGCCCCCGTAACGGACGGGGCCTCAGGAACGTCTGATACGTCGAAGACCGAGACCCCGCCCCCGACCGAAACCCCGCCGCCCACCGCCAATTGATGATAAAAACTCGTTCCTTCCCACCCCGGCCCCCGCGCCGGGGTCCGGCGACAAAAAGACTCCGCCCCGTAAATGTCATCCCGGCCCCCGAGCCGGGATCCGGCGACAAAAAGACTCCGCCCCGTAAATGTCATCCCGGCCCCCGAGCCGGGATCCAGAAAACAAAAAAGAAAACTGAAAACCGCCGACCGAGAACCCCGACCGCTCCTTACATCCCGCCAGCCCCGATAAGATCGTCCGATTGGAAACGACATCCGTCCTCTGTCGTCTTTCCTCTCCCCGATCGGTCTCTCTTACTGGGTCTGGCAACCGCTAGTTGGACCGTCCCCGCGCCGTGTCCCCCGCAGCTTCATGCGAAGGGGGAGCGTCGAGCGGGGTAATTCCTGCCCGTGCATCTCCGCGTGGAGTCGCGCGCGGCAAGGACTGTCCCACAAATCGGTCGCCAAAGGACCCGCCTCTCGAGTATTTTTCAGCCGCAACCCCTTCTGTCACCCCGGGCTTGGCCA
>JAVHQX010000082.1:0-3046 GCA_036171355.1 Patescibacteria group bacterium
CTTACCCTTTTGTTTGCGCGGCGCGGCCGCGCAACCTCGGGAACGCGGTTTTTCCCGATAGGGCGTCAATTCCGGATCATCCCGTTTTCTTTCCCGAGGCCCGCCATTCGACGATCTTTCCGGCGCGGATCTCGACCGGGTCGGCAGGCCGCAGCGCCGCTTCCTGCGAGAGCGTGAGGATGGCTTCGTGCCGGACGCGGTACAGGTGCCGTTCGACGTACCAGAGGTCCTCTTCCGAGGTCATCCAGCCGCGGCGGTCGAATCGCGACAGGTCGACCGGGTCCGAGTAGCGGCGGAGCGTCTTCCTGCCGTCGTCGAGGAAATATTCGTGGAAATACGACAGGGCCAGCTCCCGCACCGTCCGGTAGACGGGCTCGCGATAGCGCAGCACGGCGTGGTTCGTCTTGGAGATCGCGCCCCATCGGCCGCGCTCGCGGAAGAGCGCGACGACGTGGTCGTGGTCGTCGTCGGTCGCTTCGAGGTCGAGGACCAGCGGCGGCCTGCCGTAAAGCCGGAGCGCCGCGGCCGCGAGCATCGCGCCCTCGAGGCAGTGCGCGCGATTCTCCCGGAGCACGCGCCGGGGGGACATGCAGGTGTCGCCGCCCCTGCTGAAATTCATCGGGATGCGGTCGAGGAAATCCTGGACCTTCCGCGGCGAATCGAGCCGACGGAGCGTGCGCAGTTCCGCGGGAGTGAACGTCGTGTCCTTCATATCTTTAATGCCATCATAGCACGCCGCCGGGGGAACGGCCGCCGACGACAAGCGTTCATTCTGACAGGCCGGCTTCACGCCGGCCTTTTTTGTCGAAAAACGAAAAAGACGTTCTTGACGGCCCGGCGCCGCCGAGCAAGAACGTCTCCGTTCTTTTATCTCCGTTCTTTCAGCCCGCCTTCGCGTCCAGGCTGTCGACGATCTTCTTGAGTTCCGCGAGGTTGTCGTCCAGGGTCTTGCTCTGCCCGTCGAGTTTGGCTTCCTCCGTTGCAAGCTGCCCGTCGAGCTTGGCGAGCTGGTCCAGCGAGCCCTTGATCTTCGCCACCTGGGCGGCGATCACCTGTCGCTGGAAGCCGAGCTCCGCGACCGCCTTCTTATAATTACGCACATGCATCCTGGCATCGGCATATGCCTTGCGGATGATGGCGGCTTCCTGCTCAGGCGTCTCGGGCTTGGGTTTCGGCGAGATGCCGGGGGGATAGTGCGGTGCGTTCGGGGTCATAACGTCGGCGTGAGGATCGTGATGTCCTTCAGTATAGCAGGGAAAGGCCCGCGGTGCACGGCGCAAAAAAGCCCCGCTGAGCGGGGCCTTCGGAGAGGGTGCGGGGCGTCAGCCGCGTCGCAGCGCGCGTTCGAGCGCAGCCATGAAGCGGGAGAAGTCGCGCACGTTCGTGAGCGTGTCGCGGGCGCCGCCCGTGCCGATGAGCGTCGCGGAGCCGACGTCGAACAGCCGTTCGATCGGGCCCTGGTCGCGGACGACCGCCTCCACCTTGGCGAGGTAGATCGTCGAGCTCGTCGCGCGCACGAGCCTCGACGACGCCTCGACCTTCGAGGCCGTCACGACGTAGGACGTCGTGCGGCATTCGATGATCGGCGCGACCGCGTGCAGCGCGAAGACGGCCGTCGTCGCGAATAGGAGCCAGCGGCAGGCGGACTCGAGCGATGCCGCCTGGTCGGCGCGGAAGCCGATCAGGACGCCGAGTCCCGCCACGTGGCGTTCCGCGACGAGCGCGATCGCCGCAGCGCGTCCTCGCGCGCGACGCGGACGGGCCGTTCATTTCGTCGTTGTGTGAGAACGGCATGCATGCCCCCGCGCTGGACCTCGATTTTCCGGTGGCGGTCCGCAACGCGCGGTTCGGCCGGGCGACCGTGGAGATCCGCAAGGAGGTCGCCAAGACGGCCTTCCGGCGCCTCGTCGCGGTCCTGCGCGACGCGGGCCTGGTCGCCCCGTCCTAGGCCCATTCGGCCATCGGACGGATCGGCAGCGGCGACGCCGACCGTCTGAAGCCGGAGATCGAGTTCAAAGTGTCGGTCCGCGCCCTGCCGTCGAGCACCGAAGGGCACTTCCATCTCTACATCGATGCGGAGATGCGGCCGGATGCGCACGCGGCGCCGCTCGCGTGCCTGGGCGATGCCGGCATCATCGGCGCGGACTTCCTGGCCATGGCCGAACGGAACGGCGTGTCCCTGCTCATCAGGCCCGGCCTGACCAAGACGGACCTCGCGCTGCGCGCGGTTTCCGCGCCGCGCTGGGAGTCCGGCTACTGATTTCAAGGAGGCATCGCGCCTCCTTTTTTGCTGCCGTCGGAGAAGAGGCTATACTGCACGGGTACTTCGCATCACTATGGGAAAACAGGCCATCGCGATCATCGGTGCGGGCAATCTCGGTTCGGCTTTGGGGGCCATCCTCGCCGGCAGGCCGGTCGACATCCGCACGTGGGACAGGGATCCGTCCAAGATCGCGCCTGGCCTCACGGCGGCGGCCGCGCTCGATGGCGCGAGCCACGCGTTTTTCTGCATGCCGTCATGGGCGCTCAGGGGAGCGCTCAAGGAGTTCGCGCCGCTGCTCGGGAAGGAGACCGTCGTCGTCGGCATGTCGAAGGGAATGGAGTCCGAAGGGAAGAAGCTGATCGACGAGCTCCTGTCCGAGGTGCTGCCCGCCGGCCAGCCGTGGGCGATCCTTTCCGGACCGATGCTCGCCAAGGAACTTTCCGCCGGCAAGGCGGGTGCCGCCGTCGCCGCGTCGCCGGATGCCGCGGTCTGCGCATCGCTCGCCGCCCTGTTCGCCGGTACGCGGATTCTGGTCGAGGAATCGGCCGACGCGCGGGGCGTCGCGCTTTGCGGCGTCCTCAAGAACGTCTACGCCGTGGGCCTCGGCATCGGCGCCGCGCTCGGATGGGCCGACAACATGCGGGGCTGGTACGCGTCGATGGCCGTCCGCGAGTGCGTCATCGTCCTGACCGCCCTCGGCGGGGAAGGCGCGACCATCCTCGGACCCGCCGGCATCGGCGATCTCGTGGCGACGGGGTTCAGCCCCAGTTCGCGCAACAGGAC
>JAVHQX010000083.1:0-3037 GCA_036171355.1 Patescibacteria group bacterium
CGCTCAGAAGCGGGCGTTCCGGGAGCGGAACGCGCGGCGACGCGGCTTTTTTGGATTTTTTTCTTCATCATGCGGCGGTCGCGGTGTTCTTTCTCAGGATAGCAAAAAATCCGCGCTTTTTGAAGGCGCGGCTTCGCGGTTTTTTCAGGTCTTCCGTCCCGTGACGTCCACCGCGACGCCCATGATTCCCATGACGGCGCCTTTGGCGTCCCGCAGCGGGATGTAGGTCGACTCGTAGGCGCGGCCGCCGGCCAGCAGCGATCCTTTGACGGTCTCGCCCGCGAGCGCGCGCCGGTGGTTGTCGATGATGCCCGGGTTGTCCTTATAGACGTCGTGCACGGTCCGTCCGACGACTTCCCCCGGCTTGAGGCCGAGGGCCTCGAGGCCTTTCCCCTCGGAGACCGTGAACCGGCCTTCCTTATCCGTCACCCAAAGCACGATCGGCGATTCGGAAAGGACCGTCTTGAGCCTGAATTCGGTCTCGCGCAATTCGCCCGACCTTCGCCGGACCTCGTCTTCCAGGTTATGGCGCCTGGCGCGGAGCTCGGATTCCATCTTCCGGAAGGCGGTGACGTCATGCACCGTGCCGACGAGCCGGACCGGTTTGCCGGCCGCGTTGCGCTGCACGGCCCCGTGCGCGCGCAGGACGCGCTCTTCGCCGTCGGGGCGGGTGATGCGATGATCGAAGCTGAACGGCACCGCTTCCTCGCGCGCCTTGCGGATCGCCTGCTTCACGCGTTCGCGGTCCTCGTTCACGATCTGCCGGAGGTACGCGTCCTGGGACGGCTTGGCAGCGCCGGGCTCCAGGCCGTAGATGCGGTAGAGCTCGTCCGTCCAGGTCATCGCGTTCGACGCCAGATCCCATTCCCAGCTGCCGACGTGCGCGATCCGTTCCGCTTCGGCGAGCAGCGCCAGGGTCCGCCGTTGATCCGCGTCGGCCCGTTTCTGCGCCGTGAGGTCGCGCGAGACGACGGCGACGCCTTCGATCATGGCGCGTTCGCCGATGGGGGAGAGCGACAGCAGGACGTTGACGGGCGACCCGTCCTTCCGGCGATGCACGTCCTCGAGATTCTCGATGTGTTCTCCCGCGGCCGCGCGCGACACGAGCGCGGCGGCTTCATCGCCCGCGCGCCCCTCCGGCAGCAGCACGGAGAAGTTCTTGCCGACGATCTCGTCGGGCGCGTGGCCGTAGACCCGGCGAGCGCCCGGGTTCCAGCTCGTGATGGTGCCGTCGACGGTCGTCCCGAAGATGGCGGCGTTGGACGACTGCACGATCGCCACCAGCCGTTCGTGGGCGTTCTCCTCCTCGAGGCGGCGGCTCACGTCGGTGACGGTCGCGAGCGCCGCGAAGACTTCGTCGCCGCGGCGCACCGGTCCGAGCCGGAGGTCGTACCAGGCGGGCGTGCCGTCCTGTTCGTTCAGGCGCATCTCGGTGTCTTGTCCCTTGCCGCTCGACAGCACGCGCGGCAGCATCTTCCTTACTTGCGCGCGGTAATCCCGGGGGAGGACGTCGGAGAGCTTGCGACCGACGGTCTCGGCCTCGGTCCGGTCGGTCCACGGGAGCTTCCGGTTCAGATAGTAGACGGTGCCGTCGGGCTTCACCGTCATGACGACGTCCGGGACCTGTTCCGCGAGCATCCTCCACATCTGTTCGGCCTCGCGGAGCCGGGCGTTGTCGCGCGACATCCGCATGCGCAGCGTGCCGATGAGCAGCGACACGGCGGGCAGCGCGAACGCCAGGACGATAAGCCTGATGCGGTCGGCATCGGCGTAGGCGAAGAATTGTTCCGGCGCGGACAGCATCACTGCCAGGAGCGTCCAGCCGATGCCGCCGGTGAAGATGCCGTCGAGCGCGCCGCCTTCGAATGCCGCGTAGACCGTCAAAAGTCCGAAGATCGCGGCGGCGAAGTCGTGGGGCAGCTCGAGGGGCGTGCGTTCGAGCGTCAGGACGATCGCGCCGAAAATCGCGGCGGCGGCCGGCGAGGCTGCGGCGCGCATGAAACGCCGGAACGCGGCGCCGTTGAACGTTGCGAGATGCAGGTGCTTTCGGGGCATATGCTCGCTTCATGATACCAGAATCGGGCGAGGGCCGCTTTCGCATTGAAAAAGCCAGCTTTTTTTGTCATGCTGAAGGGCGTCTATGGAACAGATGCCGGCCATTTCCGCCGAAGCCGAGGCGCGGCTCGCCGCGCTGCTCGACGATCCCGCGGTCGCGTTCGTGCGCTCCGCCGCCGCGGCGTTTCCCGGAGCGGAATGGTATGTCGTCGGCGGAGCGGTCCGCGACGCCGTCATCGGCCGCGCGGGCAGGAAGGACCTCGACCTCGTCGTCCGCGGCGCCGGTCTTGAGGAGATCTCCCGCGCGCTTTCGGGCGGCGGCGAGGTGAATTTCGTCGGCAGGACGTTCGGCGTGCTGAAGTTCAGGTCTGCGGGCTCGTCCGACGAGATCGACATCGCTTGGCCGCGCACCGAGCGTGCCGGGATGAGCGGCGGCTACCGCGATTTTGCGGTGCAGGCCGATCCGGAACTGCCGATAGAGCGCGACCTCGCACGCCGCGACTTCACCATGAACGCGATGGCCTACGAGATCGGCGGCCGCCGGCTCGTCGATCCGTACGGCGGCCTCATCGACATCGCGGCGAAGACCGTCCGCGCCGTGGGGGACCCCTCCGTGCGCTTCGCCGAGGACCATTCGCGGATGCTCAGGGCCATGCGCTTCGCCTGCGAGCTCGGTTTCGCGATCGAAGGCGCCACGTGGGACGCGATCCGCGGCCGCATGGCGCGCCTCGACGACGTGCGCGAGACGGCCGATGGCGGGGAGGAACGCGTCGTGCCGTTCGAGACCGTCGCTAAGGAGTTCGTGAAGGCGATCGCGGCGGATCCGGCTCGCGCGGTCGACCTGTTCGCGAAGGCGGGTGCGCTCGCGCGCCTCGTCCCCGAACTGTCGCCGCTCGCGGTCAGCGCCCAGCCCCCCGCCCATCACTCCGAAGGCGACGCCTGGACGCACACGACGCTCGCCCACGCCAACCACCCCGGGCCC
>JAVHQX010000084.1:0-3032 GCA_036171355.1 Patescibacteria group bacterium
CGAGGAGCCCTACCGTTATCTCGGGCCGCTCAAGGGCGTCGCCGCCTCGATCACCGCGATCGTCGCGAGGGTCGCGCTCGGCATCGACGTCGACCGACAATCGCCGGCGGCCGCGGTGGCGGGAACGAAGAAACCGATTCTGCTCATTCATTCGAAAGCCGATCAGGTCGTGCCGTTCGCCCAGGCGGAGACGCTCAAGGATCGCCTGAAAGACGATCCGGCGGCGGAATTCTGGTTCACCGAGAAAGAAGGCCACGGCGAACCGTCGACGGACTTCGCCGCGCGCGTCCAGGATTTCTTCGACCGGCATCTCAAGGCACAAGGCGGCGGGGGGTCGGAGGACAGAGGACAGGGAACAGCCGCGCCTCCGTCACCCTCACCCGTCCCCTGACCCCTGATTCCCGCACCCTGCCCCCTATGTCCATCATCTCCTTCCTCAAAGTGGCCGCGCGCGATTTCCGCGTCGGCGCGGTCATGCCGAGCTCCCGCTGGGCCGTGACGAAAATCCTTGATCGCGTGCCGGATAAGCTGACGGCGGTCCTCGAATACGGTCCCGGCGACGGCGTCCTCACCAAGCGCCTGCTCGACCGCCTCGACTCGACGGGCCGCATGCTCGCGATCGAGGCCAACCCCACCTTCGCCGCCGGCCTCGCGAAGATCGCCGATCAGCGTTTCGCCCTGGTCCACGGCGACGCGACGGTGGCGGCCGGCTACGCGCGCGAGCACGGCCTGTCGTCGTTCGATCTCGTCATCTCCGGCATCCCGTTCAGCATGCTGTCCGACAAGGCGCGCAAGGACGTGGTCGACATGACCTGGAACCTGCTCCGGCCGGGCGGCGTGTTCCTCGTCTACCAGACCTCGCCGCTCATGGTCCCGTACCTCAAGCGCCGCTTCGCCGTGAAGACGTCGTTCGAATTGCGCAACGTGCCGCCGTATTTCATCATGCAGGCGGTTAAATAGTCATCAGGTAACAGTTTTCAGTTATCATTGTCAGTCAACGGTCCGGCGTCGCTGATAACCGATAACTGACAACCGAAAACTTTCCGTATGCTCAAACCCGGCGACAAGGCTCCCGATTTCACGCTTCCCGATCAGGAGGGGACGGAACGTTCCCTTTCCGATTACAAAGGCGATTGGGTGCTGCTGTATTTCTATCCGAAGGACGACACGCCGGGGTGCACCGCAGAAGCGTGCGGCATCCGCGACGGCTACGAGGAGTACGGCGACGAGGAGATCACGGTGCTGGGCGTGAGCACGGATTCCGTGAAGAGCCACGCGAAGTTCGCGACGAAATACGCGCTGCCGTTCACCCTGCTCGCGGACGCGGAGAAGAAGGTCGTCGCGAAGTACGGCGTCTGGGGAGAAAAGAAGTTCATGGGCCGCGACTACATGGGAACGAACCGGATGTCGTTCCTGATCGATCCGAAAGGGAAGATCGCCAAGGTCTACGATAAGGTCCGTCCCGCGGACCACGCCGCCGAGGTCATCGCCGACGTCCGGGCGCTGAAACTGAAGGAATAAAAAAAGAAGCGGCCGCTCGGCCGCTTTTTCATGCAGGCGATCCCGGCGCGTCCTCGACGCGTCCGTCCCAGGGGACGATGTTCTGTCCCTTGAGGACGAGCCGCGGGCGTCCGCAGACGCGTTCCGACTCGTACCAGGTCACGGACGCGTTCTTGGCGATCGCTTCGCGGTAGCGCCGCTCGGCCTCCGCGATGGAGAACCGCTCGACGAGCCGCTGGAAGAGGATCAGCCAGTGGCCATGGACGACGATGAGCACGCCGACGTCGTCGTAGTCCCTCGCGAGCGTCGTGAGGAAGCTGTGGATGCGGAGCTCGATGTCCGGCCAATTCTCGCCGCCGAGCGGGCGGAAGTGGTACAACCCTTCCTTGTCCTTGCGTCTGAGTTCGAACGGGAAGTGCCGTTCGAGCTCCTCGCGGGTCATGGTGTGGTAGACGCCGCGGTTCGCCTCGGCTAGGCGCGCGTCCTCGTAGGACTTCTCGCCGGGGCAGAGGAACTCCATCGTCTCCAGCGCGCGTCGGTAGTACGACGTGTAGCGGACGTCGAACTCGCCGAACTCCTTCTTGAGCCATTCGCCCGTGATCCGGGCCTGCTCGCGGCCGCGCGGCGTGAGCGGATAGGCGTGCGTCGAGACTTCGCAGGTCGCGCGTTCGTCGACCGTCATCGTGTTGCCGAGCGACTCGCCGTGACGGACGAGCACCAGGCGTTTGGGCCAACCCATGGCTGACTCCTTCTGCGGAGGGGAAAAATGAACGTGCCGCCATCTTGGTCCCGGCCCGCGGCGATGTCAATCGGCGCCGTATGCTACAATGCGACCATGCCGCGAGCCTCGAAAACCTTCAGGAACCGCGTCATTGCGGTCGTCCGGCTGATCCCGAAAGGCAGGGTGATGACGTATAAGGAAGTCGCCTTCGCGGCGGGCCGTCCCGGCGCGTTCCGCGCGGTCGGATCCGTCATGAAGGCGAACGTCGATCCTGCCGTGCCGTGCCACCGCGTCGTCCGATCCGACCTGAGGCCGGGCGAGTATGACCGTCCCGGCGGCGAACGGACGAAGGCGCGGCGTCTCGCCTCGGAGGGCGTGCGCGTCGTCCGCGGCAGGATCGTCCGCTGATATGCGCCGCCATCTGGTCATCATCGTGAGCGGCCGCGTGCAGGGCGTCTTCTTCCGCGGGACCGCGAAGGAAGAGGCCGACCGTCTCGGCATCGCGGGGTACGCCAGGAACGAGCCCGACGGGACCGTCCGTGTCGAAGCCGAAGGAGACGACGCCGCGCTCGACCGTTTCGTCGCCTGGTGCGGCCGCGGTCCCGATTTCGCGAAAGTCGACGCGGTCGCCGTGCACGAGGACGGCCCCGCGCATTTTTCCGGATTCACCGTCGAGTGACCCCGCGGCATCGCCTTTCGATCGCGCGGCCGGCCGCGCGCCGACGCCGCCGGGAGGAGGCTTGCCGCGGCCGCCGAAGCGGCCGTCCGCGGCGTGGTATCATCGACCTGAGCGCCTCCGGGCGCGGCATGT
>JAVHQX010000085.1:0-3014 GCA_036171355.1 Patescibacteria group bacterium
GCATCAGCGAGCGGCGCGTGGCGGCGGATGTCAATCCCGCGCGCGACGAAAAAAATCCCTTACGAGAGTCCCGCTTTCCGCGAAGATGGCTACGCGCCGAAGCGCTTGCGCACGAGATGGCAGACGTTCTTCCAGCCGTGATACACGGCCCGCAATTTCGGCTTGCCGATGCGTTCCGCGTAGGTGATGGGCAGTTCCGCACACTGGAGTCCCGCCCGCGCGGCATCGATCTTGATCTCCTGGCTGAACGCCATGTTGTCGTTTCGCAGCGACAGGCGCGGCAGGGCCGACCTTCGGAAAATCCACATGCCGCTCTGCGAATCGCGCAGGCCGACGCGGAAGAGCGCGTTGGCGACGCCCGTCAGCAGGACGTTGCCGACGAAATGGCTGAACGTCATCGACCGCGGTTCGAGATGCGCGAAGCGGTTCGTGGTGATGAAGTCGAGATCGGCCTCCTCGAGCCGGCGGACCAGCCGCGGCGCGTCGCCGAAGGGATACGTGCCGTCGCAGTCGCCCGTGACGATCACGTCACCCTCCGCGCGCCCGAATCCGAAGCGATATTGCCTTCCGTAGCCGCGGTCGCAGGAGAACGTCCGCGCGCCGGCCGTTTCCGCCAGAGCGGCGGTCCTGTCGTCGCTCCGACCGTCCACGAGCACGATCTCGTAGTCCTTGCCGGCCCTCCGCAACGCCGCCCCCGCGGCATGGATCTGCGCCATCGTCTTGGCGACGGCCGGCTCCTCGTTCAGCGCGGGAACGACGAAACTGACCATGCGCACCGGCCTGGTCGGGGCGGGATTCGGTTCCGGCGACGGCCGGATATTCATGCCATCATTCTACAGGCAGGGCAGAATAACGGAAATCGCCGTCCAGCCGTCCGTGACGTGCAAAACAAAAACTCCCCTTTCGGGGAGCCTTTGTTTGCCGGCTTAGCGGCCGAATCCCTGGCGGCGGTTGCGGTTGCAATCGCGGCAGTAGACCGGACGATCGGCCTTGGGCTCGAAAGGAAGCTCGGTGATCGCGACGCCGCAATCCGCGCACTTCAGGCCCATGGCAGAGACATCGAACGACTGGCGAGGAGCGAAGCCCCTGTCGCCGCCGCCGAAGCCGCCGCGCGCGCCGGCGCCGCCCGCATCCTTGCGGTGGTTCCGGTTGCAATCGCGGCAGTAGACCGGACGATCGGCCTTGGGCTCGAAAGGAAGCTCGGTGATCGCGACGCCGCAATCCGCGCACTTAAGACCCATCGCCGACACGTCGTACATCTGGCGGGAGAACCCGCCCTGCTGATCGAAGGACATGTGGTACATGTTTGATCCGACCTATGTGTCGAATCGTGATATTTAACGACCTTTGGCCGGTAAACGTTCGTACCTCGCGCCTTCGTGTCCGGCCTCGCCGGCGTTCTCTGGCTCTCGGTCTCACTTTTTTACCGATGGCACGGATGATACACGAAACCACCCTTGCCGTCAATCCCATGGACGAGGAAGCGTCAAGGGTGGAGGGTGGAAAGCGAAGAACGGAGTACGGAGTGTGAAGCATAGAACGTGGAACACCACACGCGGCACGCTTCAATAAAAAACCCCGGCGCAATGGCCGGGGTCGTCAGACCTTCGAGGCCTGGAGGCGCTTGAGGTACTTGCGGCAGATGCCGCGGTAGTACTGGTTCTTCCGCTTCTCCAGATCGAGCGCGTAGAGGTACTCGCGGCGCTTCTTCTCGTCCTTGAACCGCGAGACCTTGCGGATGGCGCGGACCATCTCGTCGACCTTCGGTCGCACCTCGGCGTCGAGCGTGTCGAGCATCCTGTCGAGGTTCCCGACGGCCATGCGGTTCATGAGGTACGCGTACGAGAGCTTCTCCTCGACCATCAGGCCGATGTAGCTCTCGAACTTGAACTTCACGCGCAGACCGGAGGCGAACCGGACGACGAAGTCCTCCTTGTTGCGGACGCTCATGTCCTTTATGAGCTTCCGGAGGTCCTTGATGCTCGTCCCCTTCCACCGTTCGGCGACGGGGGTGCCGATCCGCTTGGCGAGCGCCTTGAGCTCGTCGTGCGCGCCGCAGTCGCGGAGCGTCGCGTTCTCGTAGGCGCCGATGAGCACGAAGCCCTTCTTGCGCCCGTAGTCGACGTGCACGTGCGTCTTCGGATGGATGATCTCGACGAGCACGCTGTGACCCATCGGGAACCACGTCTTCAAACCCTTCTTCACGATGATGTCCCCGAGCATGGCGTTGCCGAGTACGGCGGTGGGGCCGCCGAAGCTCCGACGCGTCGCAAGGACGAGGCCGTCGCCGTATGCAAAGATGATCCCGAGATGGCCGTCCATCTTCTCAGTGGCGTCGAACGGTTCGTCGGGGAGATCCGTCGTCGACGGATGTTCCCTGAAGTGAAGAACTTGTCGAACGCCTTGGCCGCGAGGTTGCCCTCGCGGTCGAAGATGATGCCGCGGCAGAGCCGCAGCGCCGGCGTCCACCCCTCGGGGAACGCATGGAGCGTGTTGTGCGCCACCGGGCTGTTTTTCAGCCCGATGAGCGGGAGCGGCGGCGTGGAAGTACGGCGCGAGGAGCGCCGTGACGGAAGGCATCGTGCCCGTCCGGCGGTAGCCGAACGTCTCCTCCATCAGCGCCTCGCTTCCTTCGCGCTTGCGCCACTCGCGGTAGCCCCTTGCGGTCGGTGACCCCGGCCTCGGCCAGGACGCGGACGAACTTCTGGAGCTGCTGAACGGCTTCTTGGGCCTTCAAGAGCCACCTCGATCCGGTTGTGAAGGTCCATGTCCCCCGCCCATCGGGAAACGGCGAAACCTGCCGCGTCACGGACGAATTGTCAACGCCGGCAGGAGACGGGGACGGAAGACCGGAGAGGAAAGACAAAAGACGACAGAGGACAGATGACATCCGACGCGCCGTCTTTTGTCTTTTATCTTTTTTGTCTCCCATTTCCCGTCTATAAAAAACCCGTCCGGATGGACGGAGTCGCGTCAAGTGATAATCTCTCCGCGACGAAGCCGGGCAATCGAGC
>JAVHQX010000086.1:0-3002 GCA_036171355.1 Patescibacteria group bacterium
CCTGTACTACCGCGAGGGGTACTACTGCCAGTCGAAGGAGGTCGGCGGCAGGATGATGGAGATCTGCACGGCGACGCCGCCCGAGCGCGCCGGATTCGAACCCGTCCTCGACGCCCACGGCGAGCGGGTGCACGTCGCGGTGCCGGTGCACGACCGGATCATCCAGGTCAGGGCCTGGAAATTGAAGGACCGCGGCGCGCAGGTGTACCTCATGGACACCGATTGCGAGGAGAATTCGCCCGAGGACCAGCGCATCACCGACCGGCTGTACGTCGGCGACAAGGAGACGCGTCTCAAGCAGGAGATCGTCCTCGGCATCGGCGGCCTGCGGCTGCTCGAAGCGCTCGACATCCATCCGTCCCTGTACCACCTGAACGAAGGCCATTCGGCGCTCCTCTCGTTCGAGCTGATCCGCCACGAGATGCGCGAGCGGCACATCGGCTACGATGAGGCGAAGCAGTTCGCCCGCCGGCGCATCGTCATGACCAACCACACGCTGGTCGCCGCGGGCCAGGAGGTCTTCAGCTACGACCTTGTGGCCATGATGCTCGACCGGTACGCGGAGGAGCTCGCGGTCCCCGTGCACGACCTCGTCTCGCTGGGCAAGGTGCAGCAATCGAATGAGTTCTCGCTGTCGATGCTCGCGTTCCGCATGGCCACGATCATAAACGCGGTCAGCAAGCTCCACGCGAAGAAGGCGAAGGAGATCTGGACCGATCATCCGATGGTGGCCGTGACGAACGGCGTGCACGTGCCGTTTTGGGACCGGATCGGCGACGACGGCACCGGCAAGGGCGAGTTCTGGAAGCGCCATCAGGAGCGGAAACGGGAACTGCTGGCGCACGTCAAGGAGACGACCGGCAGGGACTGGCCGGCCGGCGCGCTGCTCATCGGCTGGGCGCGGCGTACCGTGCAGTACAAGCGTCCGCTCGCGGCGTTCACCGACCCCGCGCGCCTCGGCGCCATCGCGCGCAACCCCACGCGTCCCGTGCGGTTCGTCTTTTCGGGGCATCCGCATCCGAGCGACGACGACGGGAACAAGCTGCTGGGCGAGCTCAAGCGGCTGACCGGCGGCGAGTTCTCCGACATCGCCGCGTACGTCCCCGACTATGACCTCGGGCTCGCGAAGAAGATGGTCTCGGGCTGCGACATCTGGCTCAACACGCCGGTCGTCGGTTTCGAGGCGTGCGGCACGAGCGGGATGAAGGCCGCGTTGAACGGCGTCCTTCCCTGCACCACGCGCGACGGCTGGGTCGACGAGGCCGATCTCCGCAATCTCGGCTGGATCCTGAACAACGATCGCCTGGCCGACGACTTCTATCATCTCCTGGAGACCGAGATCCTGCCGCTCTACTACGCGAAGGACGCGCGGGGATTCTCGGAGGTCTGGGAGGACTACATGCGCAACTCCAGGGACATGATTCTCCACCGTTTCACGGCGACGCGGATGCTCCGCGAGTACGTGGAGATGCTGTACCTTTGATCGCCGATTGCCGCGCCGCCCGCGAGGGCGGCGTTTTCGTTTCCCGGCGTTTGACAGAAGAAGCTTAGCATGTTAAGTAAATTGCCTATGCGAAAGACCCCCGGCATACGCGCGGTGCTGCAGCCGGTCATGCGCCTCGCGTTCTCCATCGAGAAGATCGCCGATCGGACGCTGCGCGCGAAGATCGGGCTCACGTTCGCCATGTTCCGGATGCTCTTGGTCATCAACAAGCATCCGCGGGCGAACCAGCGGGACATCGCCGCGTTCTGGGGCGTGGCGGAGGCGTCCGTCAGCCGCCAGATCGATTCGTTGCGCCGGAAGAAGCTCATCGCCGCCTCGCCGGTCCCGGGGAACCGGCGCTCGCACGCCTTCGTCCTGACGCCCTCGGGCTCCCGCCTCATCGGCCGGGGCGTGGCGGCGATCGACGGCGAGCTCGAGTCCGCGTTCCGTGATTTCCCGCCGCCGGCGCGGCAGCGGCTCGCGGCGGAGCTCGCGCGGCTCGTGGCGTCGTTCGACGCCGCGTCCGGCTGCGGCGGGCGCAAGACGAAGACCCAGTAACCATCATCATTTCCGACGTATGCAAAAACGGACCACTATCGCGCTTTTCCTCATTTCCGCCGCGGCTATCGCCGGTTCCGCGTACGCGGGATACGTCTCGCTCGGCAACGCCAAGCGTCCTTCCCCCGATACCATCGCGGTAACGCGCGGTGACGTGCGCCGCACGGCGTCGGTCGCGGGGAAGGTCAGGGCGTCGCAGGACGTGTCCCTCTCGTTCGAGCGTGGCGGCGTCGTTTCGCGCGTGTCCGCGGCCGTGGGTGACAGAGTCCGCGCGGGCTAGGTCGTCGCCGAGCTCGGCTCCGCCGACCTCGGGGCGCAGCTGGCTCAGGCCCAGGCGGCGCTCGCGGCAGCCCAGGCGCGGCTCGACGCCGTGAAGCGCGGTGCGCGTCCCGAGGAGATCGGCATTCAGACCGCCCGCGTCGACGCGGCGCAGGGCGCGTTCGTCGAAGCGCAGCGCGGGCTCGCAGACCGCATCCAGGACGCCTACATCAAGTCGGACGACGCCGTGCGCGGCAAGACCGACCTTCTTTTCGCCGACGCGAACGGCGCGGCGCCGCACGTCACGTTTTTCTTCGCGGACAGCCTGTTCGAGCAGGATCTCAGCCTCGAAAGGGCCGCCGTCGGGCAGATGCTGGCCAGGTGGCAGGCGTCGCCTGCGGCCCCGGATGGCGCCGAAGCGGACGTCGACGGCGTCACGGCGGATCTCGCGACCTTGAAGGGTTTTCTCGAGTCCCTGGCGGCCGCCCTCGACAAGACCGATCTGAAGGCGAACCCGTCGCTCGCGCAAGCGACGCTCGACGGCTGGAAGTCCGCCGTGTCGCTCGCCCGCGCGAACGTCGCCGGCGGGCACGGAGACCTCGTCGCCGCCGCGTACGACACTCGCGAACACCAGCACGAGCGCGAGCAGCGCGCCCTGCGCCGAGGTGGTGCGCGCCCGCGCGCGCTCCTCGAGTGTGCGGCC
>JAVHQX010000087.1:0-2989 GCA_036171355.1 Patescibacteria group bacterium
CGCGATCGTCGAGGCGGCGGGATTCTCCCATCCGTACTTGTAGAGGCCGAAGATGAACACGCCGAGTCCGGCGAGGCCGATGACGGCGATGCCGACGACGACGCCGATCACCATCGTGCGGATGATGCCTTTCTGTTTCGAGCCGCTCTTCTTCTCCGGCGCGGGCGCCGTTCCGCCGGCGGCTTCCGGCGCGTGGGACGTTGGGTGTTGTTCGTGGGACTCCTGCATATCGTTACGCTGGCGCGTGAGTAATACTACGCGGCATAGTGTGCCGCAGACTTCATAATTTATAGCCTAGTGGAAGAAATATTTCCACCATCTGGCAAGGTTCGAGGTGGGAACCCCCTTGCCGACGGCCCTCGCGGGCACCGGATCCGCCCCGGCAGCGTGGCCGGGACCCACCTGGACCACGACGACCTCCTCCCCCGGCTTCTGCAGGTTGAGCTTAAGACGGCCCTCCCGTTCGAGCATCTCGCCGGTGGAATACCGCTTGCCGAGGTCCGCGATCTCCGTGTTCTTCGCGTCGAGTTCGTCCGCCTGCGCCTTGAGCCGGTCGACCTCCTTCTGGGCTTCGCGGTTCCGCATGTACTCGCCGGAAAATCCCCAGCCCACCACCGCGAAAATGACGAGGTTCGCGACGAGCACCCGTTTGAGACCGAGAAGCCTCCCGACGCGTCCAGGTTGTCCGGCATCACGCATACTTCGGGTCGCCATGCCGCCTCCCCGAACGGGCAGGCGGGATAAAGCAGTATAGCAGGCCGGCGGTCAGGCCCCATCGTCCTTCACTTCCCGCTTCAGCCATTCCAGGTCCTTCTCGTCCAGCGCAGCATGTTCGACGCCTTCCTTCCCGGACGCCACGGCCTCCTGCAGGGCGACGATGAACGCCCGTGCCTCGCTGTCGTTCAGTTCGGCCGCGGCGTCGAGCAGCGCGGCGATCTTCTCGCTGCGCGCGCCGCCGTTCGCCTTGTCGCGATGCGCGGCCATCGATTCCGTGATCAGGTGATGCAGATCCTTCGGATCGTAGACGTCCTGGAGCTCGAGGTTGGTGGCGTTGCCGGCGGTCTGAAGCTCGATGGTGCCGAACTTCAACAACGTCCCGACCACCCCCTTGATGGCGTACGACACGTCCTGGATCTTGTCGTAGGTGGCTTCGGAGACCGTGCGGCTGAAGAACCCGCGCTGATCGACGTCCACGACCCGGTGCGACGTGACCACGAACGCGTTCCACCGCCAGACGACGTAGGTGCGCAGCGCGATCAGGCAGCCGACGGCGTTAAGGAACGCGAAGACGCCGATCCCCCACGCGCCCGCCTTGAATAGGGGCAGCATGAAAAAGAACGCGATGGCGATCAGCAGGAACGCGAACGCCCATGATGCCGAATACACGATCCAGTAGTTGCGCACGACGCGCAGGACCTTCTCGTCGTCCTTGAGCCTGACGATCTTGGCGACGTTCATACCCCGTAAGAAGTCCTCGGGGAAAAATCGTTTCGATTTTTCCGCAAAAGACGCGTTGTGTGATGAATGATGCGGCCCCGCGCGGCAAGACCAATCTCGAATTGATGTCCGCGGACTTCTGACGGGGTCATAGTTCCTTGATGCCCAGTTTCTTCGCAATCGCCCGCCGCATCTCGGTCCGCTCGTCCCAAGGGACCTTCTTCCCGTCGGCGACGCAGATCCATTGCTCGGCGCCCTTGCCGGTCGCGAGCACGAGGTCGCCCTTCTCCGCCATGTTCACGGCCTTCTCGAGCGCGTCGCGACGGTCGTGCACGACGAACAGATCGATGCCGTCCTTCTTGCCGGCGTCGCGCGCGCCGCGGGCGACCGCGTCGATGATGGCCTGCGGGTCCTCGTCATAGGGGTCCTCGTTCGTCACGACGACGAGGTCGGCGTGTTTCGCCGCGAGCGCGCCGAGGACGGTGCGCCGGGCCTTGTCGCGTCCGCCGCCAGCGGAGCCGATGACGTGGATGACGCGTTTCTTGGGATAGGCGGCGACGATCTCGTACAGCCGCTTGAAGGATTCTGGTTCGTGGGAGTAATCGACCATCGCGGTGAAGTCCTGGCCGAGGTCGATCTTCTCCTGGCGTCCCGGGACGGTCGCGACGCCATCGAGCGCGCGGGACATGACCTGCAGGTCCAGTCCCTGCGACAAGCCGACGGCGATCGCTGCCATGGCGTTCTCGACGTTGATCATGCCGAGCATCTTCAGCCGGAACGGCACGTCGCGCACGGTGAACCGCGAGCCTTCCGGTCCGAGTTCGACGCGGAGCGCCTTCACGACGGCGATCGGCCATTCGACGAGCTTCGGCGCCTCGCGGACCTCCCCTTTCCGCTCGACCGCGAAGCCGTATTTCTTGCTGGCGGTGAATTTCAGGAAAAAGCCGGCGTGCGGGGAGTCGAGGTTCGCGACGATGGTCTTGGGCACGTCGCGCCCGCCGAGACGCTTGCGCGGTTCCGCCGCGAGCTTCGCGAACAGCTTCCCCTTCGCGGCCTTGTAGTTCTCGAACCCGCCATGCGATTCGATGTGCTCGGGCGTGAGGTTGGTGAAGACCGCGACGTCGTAATTGATGCCCGCGTGGCGGTACTGCGCGATGCCTTCCGACGACGTCTCGACGACGGCGTATTCGCAGCCGGCTTTCACCATGTCGGCGAGCAGCTTCTGCAGGCGGAACCGCCCGAGCATCGTCATCTTGGTGTCATTGAGCCACTCCTTTCCGGCGATGCGGAAATTGCAGGTGGTCGCGAGGCCCACGCGGAAACCCGCGCCCTCGAGGACGCGGGCGATCATGTTCGAGGAGGTCGATTTGCCGTTGGTCCCCGTGACGCCGACGACGATCATCTTTGACGATGGGTTGCCGTACCGGGCGGCGGCGGCGGCCGCGAGGCCGCGGTGGTATGCGCGGATGGCGCCGGCAGGGGCGATCTTCTTGAGGAGGCGTTTCAGCATGAGGTGAGCGTACCACGCGGATTTTGCCTTGAAAATGGACCG
>JAVHQX010000088.1:0-2955 GCA_036171355.1 Patescibacteria group bacterium
AGCACACGCGCTCGGCAGGCGGCGTGATCGTCCACGCGAAAACGGGCAAGATCCTCGTCGTCAACCAGAACGGCGATTCCTGGTCGTTGCCGAAGGGGCACCTCGAAGACGGCGAAAGCGAGATGTCGGCCGCGATCAGGGAGATCGCCGAGGAAAGCGGCGTGACGCAACTGGACCTCGTCAAGCCGCTCGGCTCCTACGAACGGCCGAAGATCGGGCTCGGCGGCAAGGGCGACGACACGTCCGAGTTCAAGGTCATCACCATGTTCCACTTCACGACGCAGCAGACGAAGCTTAAGCCGACCGACCCCAAGAACCCGGAGGCGCGATGGGTGAAGCCGAGCGAGGCCGTCGGCATCCTCACGCACGAGAGGGACAAGGAATTCATGCTGCACGTCCTGGAAACCCTCGGATAAAAAAGACCCCCCTGCGGAACAGGGGGGTTTTCGTTTCGTCACTTGCCGTTCCCGCCCGGCCTGGGAGGCTTCGACGGCGCGGCAGACGGTTTCGGGAGAAGCAGCGGCAGCGGACGCGGCTTGATGAAGAGCTGGGGAGACTTCCCCACCATCTTGAACATGACCTCGTCGCCTTCGCGGACGTTCTGGCCTTCGATGGCGTTGGCCAGGCGCAGCACGACGTGCTTCTTGATCGCCGCCTTGAGCGGGCGCAGGCCGTAGAGCTGGTCGACGCCTTCGTCGAGCAGGTACTCCTTGAACGCCTCGGTGAAGAGGAGAAGGAGCGGGATGCTGTTCGAGCCGGGGTCGATCAGGCGGTCCTGCACGTTGCGGAGCATCAGCTCGAGCACCGGTCGGCACTGGTCGCGATTGAGCGTCCGGTACACGATGATGTTCTCCTTGATGCGGCCCACGAACTCGGGAGGGAACTTCTCTTCGATGAGCTTGATGGTCTGACGGTAGATCATCTCATCCCGCTCGTCGGCCCCCATCAGCGCGGCGCCGCCGGCGCCGAACCCGATCCCCTTCTGCTTGCCGGCGAGCAGCTCGTGCTGCTCCTTGCCGCCGACGTTGCAGGTCAGGATGATCACCGAGTTGGTGAAGTCGGTGCTGCCGTGCGTGAGCTCGAGGTGGCCGTCGCCGATGATGTGCAGCATCGCGCTGCGCAGGTCGTCGTGCGCCTTCTCGAACTCGTCGAACAGGACGACGGACAGGTACGGGCGATGGCGCTCGTACAGCTGCGACATCAGCACGTCCGGATCGAAGTCCGGCGAAAGCCCCTTCTTGCGAAGCTCGTCCAGGAGCGGACGGACCTTCACCCAGAAGTGGTGCTCGTCGATCTTCATCTGCGCGAGCTTCGGCAGCTTGTCCGAATCGACATAGCCGTTCGGCGAACCGATGAGCTCCGAGACGCGGTGCCGCTCCGTGTACTTTCCGCACGGGACGCGGGTGAGCGGCGCCTTCGGCTGGTCGACAATCAGGTATCGCGAGAGTTCCTCAGCCATGAGCGTCTTGCCCCAGCCGGTGGGTCCGGCGAGGACGTAGACGCCGATGGGCTCGTTGGGCTCCTTCTGCCCGGAGTAGTAGATCGAGAACCCTTGCGCGATCCGTCGGGCCGGCCGGTCTTGGCCGATCACGCGCGACGTGAGGTGCTCGAAGAGCTTCTTCGTGCGCGGACCAAAGCCTTCGGAGTCCACGCGAACGGTGAACTCGTCTTCGCCGTAGCGAAACTTGGAGTCACTCATGACGCGTCCTCCTCGCAACAGCCGTCAAAACAACGGACAACGCGAAATGGGGGTTGAAAAGAACGTGCATAAGGTCAGTATAACCAAAGGGCATTTAAGGTCAATCCCGCGGGCCCGGGACGCTTATTCAGGCGCAAACGGACCTGCTTCCGGCGCCTCGCGCCGGCGCCGCCCCCTAGTCCGAGGCGAACGCCTTCCGGTACCCGGCGGCCGCCTCTTCCGGCGGGACGGAGTTCACGATAATCCCGGTGCCGATCTCCAGACCGGCCCAGGCGCTCCCCCGCGGCGTGATCCGGAAGTAAAAATGGAGACCGTCGTCGCCCGTGATCCTATGACAGTAGAAGTTGTACGGCAGGCCGCGGCCGACGACGAACGCGACGGCCTTGCGGAGCGCCCTGGCCATCGACAGGCGCTCGGACGCCGTCAGCTGCCCCACGCCGCTCGCGTGGCGGCGGGGCATCACGAGCAGTTCGTAGTTGTGTTTCGATGCGTACGGCGCGAAGACGGCGATATGACGGTCCGAGCATACGCGCCGCGGACCCTTCGCCTCGACGCGGGCCATGTCGCAGTACGGACAGGCGCCTCCGTGCGCCTCGCGGTATTCCGCGACCCTCCGGGATTTCTCCGCGAGGTGCGGCGGCACGAAGCCGAGCGCGACGATCTGCGAATGCGCGTGCGCGATCGACGCGCCTGCGCCGTTCGTGTTCTTGAAGATCTGCACGTACGCCATCCTTCCGTCGGCGGCGATGGCGGACACGCGACGGCCGAAGGTCTCAAGGACCTCCGCTATCGCGCCGGCGCTCAACCGCTCGAACGGCGTGGCGTGATCGGGCGTCTCGATGACCACTTCCTGGCGCCCGAAGGCCTTGCAATCGTCCTCAGAGACGGCCGGGAACACGTTCCGTATGACCGTCACGCGCGGACGCTTCGCTGGTCCGACGGCGAGCAGGACGTTCTTCCGGTCGAGGCCGTCCGGACAGAACACGCACGTCGCAAGGCGGACGCCATCGGCGCCGGGACGGAGCGACCGCCGCGGGGCGATGATGACGTAGGAGTCATGGAAGGGGTCCTTGCGGATCTCGGATGGCGGAAGTCGTCGGGTCATGTCGGTCGGGATGAGGTTTCACGCGCCGTTCCCTTCGAAAGGCGTCTGAGCGCCCGCGCGTTCAGCCACCACAGCAAGACCAGCACGGCGGACCGGAGGGCGGTCACGACGTCGAACGCCGCGCCATGGAGATCGGCGTCATACAACACGG
>JAVHQX010000089.1:0-2923 GCA_036171355.1 Patescibacteria group bacterium
CCGAGTCGACGCCCTTGACCGCGCTCCTCTTCTGCGACGTCGTCCGGCAGGCCGTCCTCGTCGCTGTCCAGGAACAGCACCGCGGGGACGGAATCATGGCGCAGGTTGCCCGCGGCCATGCCGAATCCGGGCGACGCGTGGACGCGCACGGCGAACGGCCGGTCGCTCACGAGCGGAATGAGATCGTCGATGACCTGCGGCAGTTCTCCGGCGGCCCCCGGCTGCGCGGGCGGCGTGCCGGGCTCCTGCGCGGCGGGCCGTTCGCCCCGCGGGACGATGCGGAACGCCTGGCCAATGCGCGGCGTGATCGCGTCACGGATGCCGCGCAGTTCCTCCGCGCCGAGAAGCCCCTCGGTCGCCTTGGCGTCGGCCTCCGCGCATGCGCTCTCCCCTCCCGCGCAGTCGGGCATCGCGCCCCCGTGCTTGTCCTCGAGGAACGAGACGCATTCCTCCTTGGTCACGATGCCGGCGGCGCGGCAGTCGGACGATTGGTGCCGCAAGGCGAGCCACTCGGCGCACCGCTCCGCGGGTATGCGCGCCGCGGCGCATTCTTCGGACAGCTTCGCGCCGGCGCCCGCCACGTCCTTGGGAAGTTTTTCGAGACGCAAGGCCACGCTGCCCGCGGGGACGTCACGCACGGCGGCGATGGCGGTCTCCGCGGGGACGACGTCGATGGATAAGACGGGTTCTCCCGTACCGTTCTCAACGCGGACGACGACGTGCGCCGAGGAAGTCGTGCTCCCGGAAAGATCGAGAGCGAGGCCTTCCACCGCATAGCGGCCGTTGGCCGCGCGGGAGGTATCCCACAGGGCGGACCACGCCGTCTCGCCTTTCACGGCATCGCGCCGCATGATCTCGGAACCGTCCGCCGCACGGACGACGAAGACGACTTTTACTGCTCCCGATACCCGCGCCGCGAGCACGGCGATGCCGCGCAGCGTCGCGTCAGGGAGAGGACGGACGATCGCGATCGACGGCATTTCGGCCGCTGGCGGCATCGGCGCCGGCCCGCCTTCCGCTTCCCGGCGCTCGAGGAACAGCGTGACGACGTTCGGGCTCGTCGTTTGCGCACCCGCCGCGTTCTTGGCCACGGCGACCGCGTCGTACGTGCCGACCTCGTCGGCGGACGTGTCCCAGGTCGCGGTCCAGGCCCCGCTGGCGGCATCGAACGCCGCCGGGATCGCGCGGGGCTCTTGCGCGGCGGACCGGAGCTTGATGATGATCTTCACCTCGACGGCGACGCCTTCGGTCCTCGCGAGGAAATGCACGGCGCCGGCGACGTTGCCTCCGGTCGGTTCGGTGAGCGCGACGGAGAACGGCGCCTGCTGGGGCACCGGCTCGGGAACGGCGTTCCGGACGGTGACGCCCGCCTTCGCGCTCTCGACGCGCATGTTCTGCCCGTTGACCGCGACGGCGCCGATGGACGCGTCGCCGTTCGACGTGTCGGTCGATTTCCATGCGCCGATCCAGCGGCCGCTCGCGGCGTCGAAATGCGCGTCGACACGGATGATCGATCCTCCCGCCGCGGGACTGATGAAGAACCGGACGCCGGCGGCGTTGCCGACGACCGAGGCGGCGATGGTCACGAGGCCCGAAACGGCGGCGCCCGAAGACGGAGAGGCGATCCGGACCGACAACGCGCCGTCGTCGGACGGAGGAGCGGCGTTCGCCACGGTCACGCTGACGGGCGTCGCGAAGAATTCATGGCCGTCGGCGCTCGCGGCTTTCGCCTCGAGACGCCAGCCGCCGTTCATGAAATCGGACGTGTTCCATTGGACCGCCCAGACCTGCCTGCCGGCGTCGAAGACGGCGGTCCGGGTCGACGTGACGGCGGCATCGGCCTCGTTCGCGATCCTGACGGAAACCCCCGTCGCCGACGGGATCGCGGCCACGAGGATTTCGACGGTGCCTGCGACGGAGGCTCCCGACGGCGGCGTCGTCATGGTCACGGAAACGCTCGTGTTCGCCACGCTGAACGCCACCGGCGAGCCGTGGGTCTCAGTCCCGCCCTTCACGGCGACGGTCTGCATCGTGTAGTCGCCGTTCGGAAGCGGCGTCGTGTCCCAGGCGGCCGTCCAGACGGTCTTGACCCCGTTGCCGGTCGCGGCGATGGTCTGACGCGCGGCCGCGATGGCGCTCTCGACGAGGAAGGTGAAGCCGTCCACGGGCTGATTCGCGGTCGCCGACAGCGATACGGTCCCCGACAGCTGCGCTCCCGCGACGGGCGACGTGACGGTGAAGGCGACGGGGTCGGTCGATCCGCCGCTCGCGGCGTTGAGGACGGTGACGGACGTCGGCGCGCTCGGCGTCGCCGTGCCGGACTTCACGGCCCGCGCGACGAGCGCGTAGGTGCCGTTGGCGACGGCCGCGGTATTGATGCTCGCCGTCCAGGCGGTGTTGCCCGCGCCGGCGGTCGCCGTCGCCGAAGCGGCGGGCGCGGCGTCGGGATTCAGCGGGTCGCGCAGCACGAATACGAGGGAATCGGCGGCGACGTTGGTGCCCGCCTGCAGCCCCACGGTGCCGGTCAGCGTCGCGAGGGCCACAGGCGAAGCGACCGACACGGTCAGCGCGGGCGCCGCGTTATCGACGGAAAAAAGCACGGCGGTCGACTCCGAAGGAGTGCCGTCGGACGTGCGGACCGCGTTGAACGTCACGGAGTAACTGCCGTTCGCCGCCGTCGTCGAATCCCACGACGTGCTCCACGTGCCGGGATCGACGGCGTCCTGCGCCGCCGTCACGGAGGCGATGCCGCCCGCGCCGGTCAGCAAGGAGACGGTGAAATGCCCCGAAGACGCCGGATCGGACACGCGCGCCACGAGCGTCGTCGCGCCCGTGACGATCGCCCTCGTCGGGGAGGTCACGGACGCGGTGAAGGGCGAGAGCGCCGTGATCGCCGACGCGGCCGTGGCGTAAAACGCGAAAA
>JAVHQX010000090.1:0-2889 GCA_036171355.1 Patescibacteria group bacterium
CACGACTCGATACGACGGACTCGCCGCGGGACTCCACGCCTGCGTCATGATGTTAAAAAGACGGTCCGCAGACCGCCACTGACAACCGCAAACTGATAACTGAAAACTACGCGCCTTACTTCCTCACGAACGCCATCACGATCTCGAAGAGGATGAGCAGGATGACGGTGAGTTCGAGGATTTCCGACCGCCGATGATTGAGCGAGTCGAGC
This sequence comes from Patescibacteria group bacterium, assembly GCA_036171355.1. Classification (GTDB taxonomy): domain Bacteria; phylum Patescibacteriota; class Patescibacteriia; order SG8-24; family SG8-24; genus JAHFIW01. Next base: position 213 of record JAVHQX010000090.1, read on the forward strand.
ATGAGCTCGGAGCTGTCCTAGATGAAGGTCAGCTTGAAGCGGATGGTGCTGAACCGGTCCTCGAGCTCGAACATCTTGCGGAGGTTGATGAACAGCGATTCGGCGTCCCTGTCCTCCCAAGCGATGTCCGGCTTGTCGAGGAGCGACAGCTGGCCGACGATGAAGTTCACGATGTTGCCGCTCATGCCGATCGTCTTCATGACCTCGCGCGACGTGGCGGTGAGCAGGCCCTTCTTCGCCAGGTTCAGGTGGATCTTCTCGAACCGCTGGAGCGCCTCTTCGACCTGCTGTTCGAGGAAGTCGATGGCGACGGACTGGGCGATGACATGGAAGACCAAGAGCAGCTTGTCGATCGACAGGTGCTTGAGGCGGACGACGTTGAATTCCACCGCCTCCGGGGCTTCGTGGTCGATGACGATGGGGTAATCCTCGGTCGGCTGGCCCCCGAGCGACACGCCCGGCTCCTCCTCGCCGCCCTTCGCGAACCGGCGCAAGAGCTTCTCGCGCTCCTTCTTGTCGTCGATACCGAAGATGGTCACGACGCCGAAGGAGTAGACGCAAACGTACTGCGTTTCGGACTGTTTATAGACAAGCAAATTCCGCTCCTTGCGCCACAGGACAAGGTCCGTGTTCTTCTGCTCAACTTTGGCTAAGTTGAGCGAATGTTTGATGTAGTGGGCGGACAAGGAGTAGCGGGACTCCATACGCCCCTAGGATACCCGAAAAAGGCCCCTCGGTCCATGCGCGAACGGGCAGTTTTCAGTTAACAGTTAACAGTTTTCAGTTAACAGTTAACAGTTTTCAGTTAACAGTTTTCAGTTATCAGTTATCAGTTTTCGGTGGGCGCTTGGCGACCTAAAAAGGCGGCTGTACGCCGCCTCTTGCCACTGCCAACTGTTAACTGACAACTGATAACTTCGCGCCGCCCTAAGCGCGTTTTTCCATCTCGCCCCAGCGCGTGCCAGTCGACAGGTTCACGACCACCGGCACCGCGAGCTTGCAGACACCCTCCATGATCGGCGCCACTTCGGCCGCCAGCGCATCGACGAGGTCCTTCCTGACCTCGAAGACCAGTTCGTCGTGCACCTGGATGAGCATCTTCACGGGCGCGTCCGGTCCGGTGCCATATTTCCCGGCGATGTGGCGGGCGATCCGGACCATGGCGAGCTTGATCATGTCGGCCTGGGTGCCCTGGATCGGCATGTTGATCGCCTGGCGTTCGGCTTCCGCGCGCTCACGGGGGTTCATGAGCTTCACGTTCCTGAAGAACCGCTTGCGGCCGAAAAGCGTCTCGACGTAACCGTCGCGCATGATCTTCTCTTTCATCTCCTCCATGTACGAGGCGATGCCGGCGTGAAGCGCGAAGTATCGGCTGATGTAATTGCGCGCCTCGCCGAATGAGATGTCCGCCGCTTCCGCGAGCCGCTGGGCGCCCATGCCGTAGAGGATGCCGAAATTGATGACCTTGGCGATGCGGCGCTTGGACGGCGCCTCCTGTTCGCCCCACATCTCGGCCGCCGTGCGCCAGTGGATGTCCTCGCCGTCCTTGAACGCCTTGATCATCACCTTCTCTTTTGCGATGTGCGCGGCGATGCGGAGCTCGATTTGCGAGTAGTCGGCGGCGAGCAGGACGTTTCCCTTTCCCGCGACGAAGGCATTGCGGACCTTCTTGCCGTACTCGGTCTCCGCGGTCGGAATGTTCTGGAGGTTCGGGTTCGACGATGAAAGCCTGCCCGTGGCGGCGACGGTCTGGTTGAATTCGGCGTGGATCCTGCCCGACTTCGGATTCACGAGGGGAGGGAGGGCGTCGACGTAGGTCGATTTCAGCTTCGAGAGCTCGCGGTAGTCGAGGATGTCGCCGACGATCGGGTGCGCGCTGCGGAGTTTTTCGAGTTCGGACGCCGCGGTCGAGAGCGTGCCACCCTTCTGCGTCTTCTTGAGGCCCCGTGTCGAGATGCCGAGTTTCTCGAACAACACGACCTTGAGCTGCGCCGGCGAATTCGCGTTGAACTCGCCGCCGGCGGCCTCATAGATGCGCGCGATGATCTTGGCGATGTTCTTGCCGAGGTCCTTCGAGAGCGCGCCGAGGTAGTCTCGGTCGACGACGATGCCGTTCCGCTCCATGCCCGCGAGCACGCCGGCGAGCGGCGTCTCGATCTCCTCGTCGAGCTTCACGAGATCGTTGCCGCGGAGCTCGGCCGCGAACGACTCCGCCAGCGGCACGAGGTGCGGCAGCGCGATGGCGAGTTGCGCCACGCGACCGTCGACGTCTGCGGGTTCGTCGTCGAGCGGCACGCCGCGGTGATAGGCGAGCAGCGACTTCAGGCCGTGGCGGCGATCGCCGGACGCAAGCAGGTACGACGCGATCATGAGGTCGAACAGCGGGGCCTCGAGCGTGATGCCGAGCGCGGCAAAATGATGGTGCTCGCGCTTAAGGTCATGACAGATTTTTTGCCTTTTCTTGGAGAAAAAAGCCCTGATGAGCGGCGCGCCGACGGCGGCTTGGCCTGGCAGCCAGGCCCAAAGGCTCGATCCGTAGGCCGAAAGCGCCCTGGACAGCCCGAGGATTCCCGCGCCTTCCGCCGCCATGCCCAAGATCCCCGTCGTCCAGCCGGGTTTGAAGTAATAGGGGAGGGAGTTAGGGGAGAAGACGTGCCACCGTTGGGGCCGACGATTT
>JAVHQX010000091.1:0-7859 GCA_036171355.1 Patescibacteria group bacterium
GAAGCCAAGGCGCGCGGCGTCTCGCGCGGCACGCCGCTCTGGGAAGTGAAGAAGCGCTGTCCCGACGCGATCATCGTGCCGTCCGACTACGAGACCTACAGCCTGTTCTCGAAACGGATGTTCGCGATCATGCGGCGCTTCACCGATCTCGTCGAGGAGTATTCCATCGACGAGGCGTTCCTCGATATCACCGGCCTCCGGCGTCCGCTTCGGGCCTCGTACCAGGGCATCGCGCTCAGCATCAAGGAGGCGATAGAGCGCGAGCTGGGCATCACCGTGTCCGTCGGCCTGAGCCTTTCGAAGGTGCTGGCCAAGGTCGGCTCGAAGCACCGCAAGCCCGCCGGGTTCACGCCGATTCCCGGCCGTGACATCCATCTCTACTTGAAGGATCTCGACGTGCAGAAGGTCTGGGGCATCGGCCCGAGGACGGCGGCCTATTGCCGGCAGCTCGGCATCCGCACGGCGCTCGACTTCGCGCTGAAGCCGGAGGAATGGATCGCGACGAAGTTCACGAAGCCGCACCAGGAGCTGTGGGCCGAGCTGAACGGGAGGTCCGTCTATCCCGTGACGACCGGGGAGAAGACGAGTTATGCCACGATCGGCAAGACGAGGACTTTCACGCCGCCGTCCGCCGACCGCGCATACGTCTTCGCGCAGCTGCTCAAGAACGTCGAGAACGCCTGCATCAAGGCGCGGCGGCATCACCTGCTCGCGAAGGGCGCGGTTTTCTATCTCAAGACCCAGGAGTTCCGCCATGCGGCGATCGAAGCCTCGTTCTCCCGGGCGACGGCGTATCCCGTCGATATCGTCGGCATCGTCAGGTCGGCGTTCGAGGATCTGTACCGGCCGGCCGCGCCGTATCGCGCGACCGGCGTCGTGCTTCTGGGACTCGAACCGGAAGGGAGCACGCAGCTGTCGCTGTTCGAACCCGCGCTGGCGCTCGAGAAGATGCGGCGGCTGTACGCGGCCGTCGACACCCTGGCCGAGCGGTACGGGAAACACACGATACATCTCGCGGGAAGCGCGGCGGCGCATCGGACGCCCCAGCACATGAAGGATCGCGGCGACATACCCATACGAAAACTCACCCGGCTGAAGGGTGAGACCAATAGGCAACATCTTACCGTTCCGATGCTCCTTCACCGGGTGACGTGAACCCGTCGATTTCGGCGCGCTGCGGCGTTGGCCGTTGCGGTACTCGACGCCCTACGTCCGAGTAGGGCTTACTCCGTTCCTCACGGCCGCCTTGCATCGCATCCGATCTCGACGGCTTCACTGCGCCAGTCGCAGCCCGCCGGGCAACATCTTACCGTTCCGATGCTCCTTCACCGGGTGACGTGAACCCTCGATTCCTACTGTATCGCGTGACCTGACGGCTTATCCTGTTTCGCCGCATGACCGAAGAGCGCGGCCATGCCGACGACGATCATGGCGTCGGCGACGTTGATTGCCGACCGTCCGAAGAACAACAGGTAGTCCGTGGTCGAACCGTACAGATAGCGGTCGATGAGGTTCGAAGCGGCGCCGAGGATGATCATGGCGAGCATTCCCGCGCGCAGCTTGTCTTTGGGGACCGAACGGAAGAAAAGCCAGAGCAGGACGGCGAAGATCGCCGCGGCAGCTGGCCAGAAGATCTCCCGCGGCAGCGGCAGGCTGAAGGCGATGCCCGTGTTCCTGAAGAGCGTGAAGGCGACCGTCCCCGGAGAAGGATCGACGCCCCGCACGATGGCCGCTTCCTTGAGGATCCGATCGAGGACGAACGCCGACGCGGCCGCCGCGAACCAGAGGCGCGGCGCGCCCTTCGGCGGAATGATCACCGAGTCCGTGCGGTATTCCGTCTCCGCGACGCGCATCTCGGCCCGTTTGGTCATCTGGCCGTCGGCCATACGTCCGTAATTCCTAAAGAGGCGGCCCGGAGGCCGCCTCGATGGTTCAGAACTCCTGGGTGAATGACTTCTTGCACTCGATGCATGAGCTCGACGCCGGCCTGGCCCGCAGGCGCTTCTCGTCGATCTCCTTGTTGCAGTACTTGCAGATGCCGTAGGTGCCCTTGCGGATCCGTTCGAGGGCTTTTTCGACGTCGCGCAACGAGGCTTCGAGCGTCCGTTCGAGGGTCAGGTTCGTGCTGTACATGTTGACCTCCTCGGCGTTCTCGTCTTCCTTGTCGCCCATGTTCGGGAACTGCGCGTCGAAATCGTCCTTGTTCTTGGGGTTCTGCTTCGAGAACTCCGCGAGCTCGTCATGGAGGCGCTTTTCTTCTTTTTTGAGGAGATCCTCGACTTCCTTGAGGAATTCTTTGGTCATAAAAATGCGACCGGTCGCGGTCAGAAAGGATTGCCCACAGTATACGGATTCGTCCCCCGAAAGGCAAATTGAGCCGCAATTAAGGCAAAAAACGCCACAGGCGCTTGTTTTTTTCGCAAAATAAAATCGGCACCAGAAGTTTTTGGCCGATGAAAGAATTCATGCCTCACTGGCGCCGATAAAGTCCTCTGGAATGTGCCCGTTGACGGGTGTAATAGCTCAGCTCCACCGATCGTGAAGCGGATGTAATACACCCGAACGGACAATCATTGCCCGAGGTGAAAGAACAAAGCCTTCTCTACCTATCCCCGGTAGAGCCCCCAATAGAAAGCGGGGGATACCGAATGCCTTTTTTTGAATTTTGTTTTTGTATTCAAGAAGCGGCAAAAGGATGAGTAAAGAAGAGGGAAACGGTCCCGACGGGGTTCGCGTCCGGAGCATTTCTCTTCTTGCCGAGATTGTAAGGAACTTACCCTCGATGCCTTCAGTATACCAGTTATGAGGGGGCGGGTCAATCTGCCATGGCAGACGCAAATTCCGCTCATTAGAGCGGAATTTTGGCATCTGTGGATGAAGCTGAATAGCCGTATTGTTCAATATTTTTCTCTACCATGGGTTCTTATCCACAGGTCTTATTTATATCCACAGATGAGGATTTCCCTATCAACAGATGTTCCGAGCACAAGCGTCTTAAGGCCGAACAGGTCAATGGCCCTTACGGCTTGGGGAACGGCCGAAAGCGTCGCGGAGGGCTCGCTCAGCACGAGCGCCGCACCGAGGGTTCCGGCACCGCAATCGCCGGATTTTTGCGGCGATGGCATGGTCCTGCGGTATTCGGCCAGAAGCTCGGCCGCGGAGGCGATGAGCGACCCGCCGACGCCATCATCACCGACCGTGACGGAGTTTCCCGCATCCTTGCCCAGTTCCACGGAGGCGTCACCCGACCCCATCTTGGCGATCCTCTCCACTTCGTCGAGCCGGAATTCAGTCACCGCCCCGCCGTCGGGAAGCCGGAATTTCGTCCGCGCAGGTTCTATCGCCGCCGCATAACGAGCCAAGGCTTTTTTTACGGCGTCCGGCGCGGCGGTCGGGAATCTCAGGAGGAATTCCACGCGGCCATCCGCCGATGCGGGCCGGAGCCAGAGCAGGTAAGGAAGGGCGAGGACGGTTCGAAGGTCTTCTCCGGCCTGGCCGAGAAGGGAAGGCGAAGGATGGTCCTCTGCCCGCGGGACGTCCGCGATGAGCTTCGCGACGTCGAACGAAGGGGCGTCTTCGGCGATGGCGATCCGTGCCGTGAAACGCCCGATCGCCGCCGCGTTTCCCCCGTGATGCGCGGCCGCGCGATAGCCGAGCGGCGACCATTCGTCCGCGGCCGCATCGAGCGGCAGGACGCGGATGCGGATCATGTCCCGCGACAGGTTCATTCCCGCGACGAGCGGGGCCGTGGCGTCGGCGGACACGTCGGCAAGCAGGGCGGCGGCCTCGGGCGTCAGGAATGGCGCGGGATCGGCATAGGCCTGGACGGCGGCGATTGACCGGACGAGCGCGAGGGCCTTCCGTTTTTTCGGATCATCGGCCAGCGAAGCGTGCGCCGCGGCGGCGACGCGCGACGAGACCGCGAGGGAAGCGTCGCCGACGAGGAAGCGGTAGCGGTCAAGCGCCACCGCGCCGCGTCCCGCGAGCGCGTCGCGTTCCGCGGGCGAAGGGACCCTCGGCGGCCGCCAGGCGACGATGATCCCCCAGCGCAGCGCGTCGCCGCCGGGCGTCGCGAAGACCGCGACTTCGTCGGGCGCGACGCCTGAGGGCATCTGGACGGACGACGCCAAGGCGAAATCGGCAGCGCGCCTTCCGCTCGCATGGAGGTAGGCGACGGCGTTGCCGGGGACGAACGGGGCAATGACGTCGGCGGGCGCGATGAAGGTCCGCGTCAGCCAGAAGACCGCCGCGGCCGACGCGGCGGCCGCAACGAAGAGGAGGGTGACGGACGAGCCGCCACCCCTCCTCCGTTCGGATGCACGTTTTCCTTGCGTCTGCCGCATCAGCGTCGTCAGTCCCTGCGCGGCGGCCTGCTCGGGAATCCGCCGCCATTATCGGGCATGCCAGCGGGCCGTTCCTGCGGGATGCCGAGGTCCTGCTTCGCGCGCTTCATGGAGAGGTTCACGCGGCCGAGTTCGTCGATCTCGATGACCTTCACCGGGATGATGTCGCCGACCTTGACCATGTCGGTCACGCGGCCGACGCGCCACGGCGCGAGTTCGGAGATGTGCACGAGGCCTTCCTGGCCGGGCAGCACCTCGACGAAAGCGCCGAAATCCATGATGCGGGTGACCTTGCCCTCCTTGAAGAGCTCGCCCGCCTTGAGTTCGCGGGTGAGGTCGTTCACCCACTGCGCGGCGCGGTCGAGGCCGGCCTTGTTGGCCGAGCAGATGGTGATTGTACCATCGTTCTCGACGTCGATGCTGACGCCCGTCTCCTCGATGATCTTGTTGATCACCTTGCCGCCGGGGCCTATGACGTTGCGGATCAGTTCGGGGTTGATCTTGATGGTCACGATGCGCGGCGCGTACGGCGAGAGATCAGGACGCGGCGCGGCGATGGCCTTCTCCATGACGTCCAGGATTTTCATGCGGCCGTCGCGGGCCTGGCCCAGGGTTTCTTCGACGATCTTCGGCGTCAGGCCCTTCGTCTTGGTGTCGAGCTGGATGGTGGTGATGCCGACGCGGGTTCCGCCGACTTTGAAGTCCATGCCGCCCTCGCCGTCCTCGAGGTCCTGGAGGTCGGTGAGGATCTTGTAGGCGCCGGATTCATCCGACGCGAGGCCCATGGCGAGACCGGCGACCGGCCGCATGATGGGGACGCCCGCGTCCATGAGGGCGAGCGTCGAGCCGCAGATGGAACCCTGCGAACTCGAGCCGTTCGACGAGAGGACTTCGGACACGACGCGGATGGTATAGGGGAAGGTCTCCTTCGGGGGGAGCACCGGCATGAGCGCGCGCTCCGCGAGGCCGCCGTGGCCGATTTCGCGCCGGCCGGAGCCGCCGATGCGGCCGCATTCGCCGACCGCGTACGGCGGGAAGTTGTAGTGGTGCATGTAGCGCTTCTTGCCGACTTCCTCCATGCCGTCGAGGATCTGCGCGTCCGACGGCGCGCCGAGCGTCACGATGGAGAGGACCTGGGTGTCGCCGCGCGAGAACAGGCCGGAGCCGTGCACGCGCGGAAGGAATGCGACGTCCGCCTTGAGCTCGCGGATCTCGTTCAACGCCCGGCCGCCGACGCGTTCGCCGCGTTCGAGGATGGCTCGCGTGACCGCGGACTCCACGATGTCGTCGAAAGCGTCCGTGCCGAACTTGCGGCGCTCCTTGCCGATGCCGTCCTTCTCGAGGTGGGCGTCGAGCTCGGCGAGCAGCCTGCCGAGCGCGTTGCGGCGGGCGGTCTTGTTGACGTTGGCGCCGGCGAACAGCACTTCGGGGAAGCGCGTCTCGAGGAACGCCTTGGCCTTGGCGACGATCTCCTCCTTGTCCTTCAGGACCTTCTCGTCGCCTTCCGCCTTCGCCATGAGCGTGCGGGCCTCGATCTTCTTCTGGCCGACGGCGGCGCGGACCTGCGCGATGACGTCGATGACCTCCTTGAGGTGCTTCTGGCCGAACATGATCGCCTCGTACATGTCCTTCTCGGGGACTTCCTTGGCGTTGGCCTCGATCATGACCGCCTTTTCGGGCGTGCCGGCGACGACGACGTCGAAGTCGCTCTTGGCGCGCGCATCGAAGGTCGGATTGATGACCCATTCGTTGCCGACGCGGCCGACGCGGATGCCGCCGATCGGGCCGTCCCACGGGATGTCGGAGATGGCGAGCGCGCATGATGCGCCGATGAGCGCCGGGATGTCGGTATCGTTTTCAAGGTCTGCCGAAAGGCATTCGATGACGACCTGGACGTCGTTCCTCACGCCGTACGGGAACAGCGGCCGGATCGAGCGGTCGATCAGGCGGCCGGTCATGACCGCTTCGTCGGTCGGGCGGCCTTCGCGCTTGATGAAGCGCGAGCTTTTGATCTTGCCCGCGGCGTAGAGCTTCTCTTCGTACTCCACGGAGAGCGGGAAGAAGTCGACGCTCTCGCGCGGTTTGGACGCGAGCGTCGCCGTCGCGAGGATGGTCGTGTCGCCGTAGCGCACGGTGCAGGCGCCGTTCGCCTGGTTGGCGATCTTGCCCGTTTCGATCGTGAGGGTCTTGCCGCCCCACTCGGCCTGGAAGCTTTTGACTTCCGCCATAGGTGTGCGCGGGCGTCTCACGTCATCCGAAGGCTTCAGACCACGGGCATCTCCGCCATGCGGGCGGATACGGCTGCGGTCTACGTGTCTTCGGGCGATGTTTCGCGCCCCGCGCGGTTACGTCGTGAATGACTATTACAAGGAAAGATCGTCCGACGGCCTGTCCTGCGGCTGGCGGGGACGCCGTTCGCCCTTGGGCCTGCTGCCCCTCGGCTGGCGAGGAGGGTTCTTCTTCGCGCCGCCTTGCGGGGGCTTGATGAGAAATCGTTCCTTGTCCTTGGAGAGATCGGTGAAATCGTCGACGGCCGCCACGAGCTTGGCGGAGGAGGTCTCGCCGAAGGCGATGGCCTCGACCTGCCTGCCGTGGTGCTTGAGGTAGTCGACGAGCTCGACGAAGTCGCCGTCGCCGGAGACGATGATGACGACGTCGAGGATCTCGCCGATGCGGATGGCGTCGACGGCGATGCCCACGTCCCAGTCGGCCTTCTTCGCGCCCGATTCGAACACCTGCACCGGGCGTTCCTTGGTCTCGAGTCCGCGCTGGTTGAGCGCTTCGAAGAACGGCGTCTCCTCGCCTGTCGCCTTCACGACGTAGGCGATGGCCCGGATGAGCTGGCGGCCGGCGACCGCGGTCTCGAGGATGTTGCCGAAGTTCACTTTCGAGTTGTAGAGGTTCTTCGCCGAGTAGTACATGTTCTGCACGTCGATGAACACGCCTACCCGCTGGTCCTTGTGCTTGATCATAGTGGTGGGACGGACGGGCCGCCCCCGTTGAAAACGCGAGAACGCTGGGCACAGGCCCAGCGTCCGTTCGGCTTACGCGGCGATCTTGAGCTGTTCGGCGAGTTCGGCGTACGCCTTGCCGTCCTCACGTTTCAGGTATTTGAGGAGGCGGCGGCGCTCACTGACCTTCCGCATCAGGCCCTTCCGCGAGGAAAAGTCTTTCTTGTGGCTGAGAAGGTGGCTCGTCAGGTCCTTGATTTCGGCAGTCAGGATGGCGATCTGGACCTGCGAGGAACCGGTGTCCTTGTCGTGCGTCTTGAATTTCTCGATGATTTTCTCCTTTTGGCGCTTGTCCAACATAGAGGTCCGGCGCAAGCCGGTTGTACACGGGCGTCCGAGCTTGCCGCCCGCATATGCGGGACGGTGCCCGAGCGCCGTATGAGTTACCTGCCGATGGTAGCAGCGCCTTCATCTCCTGTAAAGAGGCGGGGGCCGCGCCGTATATGAAAAAAAAGGGCCTTTTCAGGCCCTCCGAGGTGGTTCAGGCGTCCGCATCGGCGGCCGC
>JAVHQX010000091.1:7959-12750 GCA_036171355.1 Patescibacteria group bacterium
ATCGGCGGCCGCTCGGGGCGGGGGATGCATCCGAGCTCGGCGGCGACCTCTTCGCCGAAGAACCGGATGGCCATGCGGACGGACTCGGGGGTCACGACCTCCGTGTCGTCGGCATCCGGCATCAGGCACTCCGGCGCGATCGAGACCGTCTCGACGGTGATGACGGGGTAGCCGTCATCCTCGTCTTCGTCCGGGTCGATCTCGATGAACGGCCCGGGGTCGTCATCGGGGAGCCGGCGCGCTTCGACGACGGGCGGCTCGGCATCGATGGCGTCGAAGTTGAGCGCGTCGATGTCCTTGTCGCCCACGCCGGCGAACTCGCCGCTCTGCCGCGCCTGGTCCCAGGGGACGAGCCCCTTGCCGGGATCGTGCGCGTCGAGCACGCGGGCCGTCTCTTCGTCGCTGACCGGCGTCTCTGCCGCGCGGGGTCCGGATTGGACCGCCTTCGTGACAAGCGCGACGAGGTCCGAGAAGAGGAAGTCGCGTTCCGCCGGGGTCGAGCCGGGATCGGCTGCGAGCTCGAAGGTGATGCGCGCCTCGGCCAGCAGGCCGTCCCGGACGAGCGCGGAGAACTCGTCCTCGGTCGCGCCGATGGTCGCCGGCGACGCGCCGGCGGCGGAGAGCGACTCGCGGACGTCCGCGACCTCGCGACTCACGTCGCGGAGACCGCGGTGCAGTGTGGCGAGGCGGTGCGACCGCTTCGCCCTTTCCAGGAGATCATATCGGGACATGATGCTGCCTCCCTTTGGGTGGAATGTGCGGGTGTGTCGTGCGGGCCCCTTGCGGGGCCGGCATGGACCCCTCTGTGTAGCAAAAAAAACGGGGTTCCGTCAAGGCGCGCACCGTGCTTTCCCCGGCGGGCCGCCGTAGCGTATACTTGAGGCGCATATGGCGAACGCCGCGGGCCTCATCAGCGACTTCCTGACCTACCTCGAGGTCGAGCGCAACCGTTCCGAAAGGACGGTCAAGAATTACGATTTCTACCTGCGGCGGTTTTTCTCGTGGGCGAAGGGCGTCGGGCCGGAGAAGATCACGCTCGACCTCGTCCGCCAGTACCGCGTGTGGCTCAACCGCTACAAGGACGAACGCGGCCACGCCATGAAGAAGAACACGCAGAACTACCACCTCATCGCGCTGCGGTCGTTCCTCAAGTATCTCGCCAAGCGCGACGTGAAGACGCTCGCGCCGGAGAAGATCGAGCTCGCCAGGATGCCGGAGCGTTCCGTGGCGTTCCTCGACGCGCCGGAACTCGAGCGCCTGCTCGAAGCGCCGCTCGCCGGAGGACAGGCGGGGGAGGGCGGCCACTCGCTGCTGCAGCTCCGCGACAAGGCGATCCTCGAGATGCTGTTCTCGACGGGGCTGCGCGTGTCGGAACTCGCCGGCCTCACCAAGGACATGATCAACATGAAGCGCGAGGAGTTCACGGTGCGCGGGAAGGGCGACAAGCCGCGCGTCGTGTTCCTGTCGAACCAGGCGCGGCATTGGCTGCAGCAATACCTCGCGCGCCGCCGCGACATGGAGCCGCATTTGTTCGTGAGCCTCGATCGCGCGTCCCACGGACGCGAGTACGACGGCGGGCTCACGCCGCGCAGCATCCAGCGGACCGTCGAGCATTACGCCCGCGCCGCCGGCATCACCAAGCGCATCACGCCGCACACGGTGCGGCACACGTTCGCGACCGATCTCTTGCGGAACGGCGCCGACATCCGCAGCGTGCAGACCCTCCTCGGCCACTCGTCGATCACGACGACGCAGATCTACACCCATATCACCGATGAACGGCTGAAGGAGGTCTATAACAGCTTTCACGGCAAGAGACGCCGGAGGAAAGACGATTGACGAGGTCCTTTTCCCCTGCTACCCTCCTCGCGTGGTACGCGTCGGGGCACACATGCGCCCGTAGCTCAGTCGGATAGAGCAGCTGCCTTCTAAGCAGCAGGTCGGACGTTCGATTCGTCCCGGGCGCACCATACTTTGAACCGCGGCTCGTTTCCTGGGGAAACGAGGGCGCAGCGAGTCGCGCGCGAAAGCGAGGGTGAGCGTCGGCATCAGCCGCCGCGAATCCGAGCGCCAGCGCACGACGAAAGCGAGCACGTGGTGGCCTTAGTGTAATGGTCAACACAGGAGGTTGTGGTCCTCTTAATATGGGTTCGATTCCCATAGGCCACCCCACAAAAACACCCCCGCTCGTCGGGGGTGTTTTTGTTGGTGTTCGATGTGGGAATCGAACGGGAAGAAGCGAGACACGCCGGTGAACCTATTAACCGCAGGTCTGTTATAATGCCTAAGTCGAAGCCGGCAATAAAAAACCGGCGTCGAAATTCATCGCGTCTCATATGGATAACGTCACGCCAGACGGAACGACCAGCGCTGCCGAAAAGATTGGAAACGCTTCGAGGAAGCGGTCGTCGACCGCGGTGATTGTCCTGGCCGCGGCGGCAGGCATCGTCTTGCTTGCGTATGCCGCGTATCCCAAAGAAATGCAACGCGGCGGCTTCGGCGTGGCGAACGACAAGTGCTGGGGTTACGCGACGCCATGGGTAGGGCCCGCGACGATCGACCTTGGAGGATCCCTGGGCCGTATCCAGGGAGCCATCGACGCGTCCTCTACGGCAACGTGTTACGGCATAGTCATGCCGTCGAAGTGGTAAATGAGCGCGGCTGTCCAATAAGAGGGTTCTCACATCGTTCAAGAGGCACCCCACAAAAACACCCCCGCTCGTCGGGGGTGTTTTTGTTGGTGTTCGAATGGGAATCGAAGGGTACGGCGAGGACTGCCTAGTATGGCAGTCCGAGACGACCCCGGCGACGGAGGAGCGATTCCGAGGCTGAACCCGAGGAATCGCGGAGGAGGAGGATTCCCATAGCCCACCCCAGCAAAAGGACCGCTCATTGGAGCGGTCCTTTTGCTCTACACAAGTAAATGCTGATAAAATATATCGTGCCCATATGATCGAAAGCGTGAACGAAAAATACGCGGCTATCGGCGTGTGTCCGCATGGGAATTTTCTTGGCAAGTGTCCCGCTTGCGCGAAGGAAACGGCGGCGCCCGGCCGTCGCGAACTGCTCGATATCGTTGAAACGCGGGATCATGAGCGAACCACGGCTGCTTTGGAGAATGCTGCGTCCGGGTGGTTGAGGCTGGAACGGCGCGACGGACCCGCGGCACTGGAAGAGAGCATGGATTGGTATGAGTCGAATAATCATCGCATCAATATTTACGATGCCATCGGTTCGGACTCGGAGGAGTGGTCGCATGAGGATAAGACCGGCCGCCACTCCGAACATCTGCTGGCCCTGAAGAAGCTCGAGATTTGCCTCAAACAACTCGCTGTTTCCGAACGTCCGCACGAGTCGGCGCAAAAACTGGCCGAATTCGCCATTTCGTCTTTCCCCGCGCATGTCCGCGAGACGGCCATCGATTCCTTGTCTCGTCTCGGTCCGGCCGGAGCATCCGGGATCGAAGCGATAATGGCGGACGCTGAAGCGCCTGCCCGCTCGCGACTTCGCGCCGCCACGTCGGGGCTTCGGTTCGGGACGGCGTCGGCGGCCTTCAAAGGACAGTGCGAGTCGTTGCTCGGCGGCATGACGTCCTTGTCCGGCTATCAGGAACTCTCTTCAGCGATCGAATTGGCCGGCCTGGTCGGCGGAGAAGCCGGTCGCGCCGCGCTGGCGGCGATCCAGGAAGTCGCCATCGATCTGCCGCAAGAACAGCGCCGATTTATCGAGCGGGATATTTATTCGACCCGTCTTGCCGTCGAACCGGACTCTAAGGAAAAGATCGTTCACGATCTCGGCGGGCGGGCTTTCGATGTTGATGGAATATTATTCGGGTCTCTTGCCGAGACGACGGATTTCGCGGATTTCATCGGGAAGAACCAGGATAAACTGAAGGCGGTAGCGGTCGCGTTGAAACGAACCAATGAGGCTTTTGGCGCGGAGCCGATCCTTTTTGTCGACATCATCCCAGATTCGATGGCGGCTCAAGCCAACGAGGGCTGGACGCAGAATTCCATCCATCTTTCCAGATCGCTGCTTGAGCATCCGCGCATCAGCATCAAGACGAGCACGCAGGGCGCGATCCACGAGGCTTGCGAGCGATGGGAGAGCAAGGGTTTTGTCGATGCGGAAATGGAGCGCGATTATCTGCAACTCATGGGCGACAAGTATGCCGGTTCGCAGCTCGACAAGTTCCGCTTAAAAAACAGATTCGACACCCCCAATGCTCGCGCTGGCCATCCTTGGGACGGCACTCGCGAATATGTCGCCGAGGCCGGAAGCGTCTTGCTGGCGGAACCGGAAATCGGAGCCCGCTGGTTGGGCGGTTCCGAGGGCAAGGAATGCGGCCAAGCGCTTGAGCATGTCCAAAATAAGATCCGACAACACGCGGACCGGATGGCGCAGGCCACGCATCAGGCGTGATTCGGCTGAAGTGGGCCGATAAAACGGATCACATAAGTCGCAATGTCTATGGCAATCAACCATGTCACGTTGTTGGTTACGGTGTCAGGCACTTTGGTGCCTGACACTAAAGCAAGTGGTCCAGTTATCCAGTCGCCATTCAGGTCGAGGCCTCTTGGCCCAGCGCGTGGGTCTCTCCCCTCGCGTCAGCCATGGGCGCCTGGAACGCCGCTTCGTCACCTTTCTACTTCAATACCGGAGGTTCCGGCCATAGTATGTATGCCTCCAATCGCGGGTCTGGGTATAGTCCCGGCGAGAGTTTTGTATACGTGTCCGGGAGTAACATAACGGACGTAGATACCGTCCTGAATACGTATTATCAGTGGTCAA
>JAVHQX010000092.1:0-12703 GCA_036171355.1 Patescibacteria group bacterium
CTCGCCGCCGCGATAGAGCACGACGTTCGCGCCGGTCTCGAGATGGCCGTCCGTGACGCGCCCGCCGACCACCTGGCCGGTCTTGTCGGTGCGGAACACGGCGAGCACCTCGAGCTTGCCGAGGTCGGTCCGGATGATCTCCGCGGGGACGAGCGCCTGGAGGCGCTTCTTCACCTCGTCGAACAGCTCATAGATGATCTTGTACTTGTGCATCTCGATCTTCTTGTCCCGGGCGAGGATTTCCGCTTCGCGCGTGAAGTTGACGTTGAAGGCCATGACGATGCCGCCGGTCGCTTCCGCGCGCGTCACATCGCTGTCGGTGACGTTGCCGAGGCCCTTGCCGACGATGGCGATGCCGGCCTCCGGCGACTTGAACTTCTCGAGCGTGCCGACGATGGCCTCGAGCGAGCCGAGCACGTCGGTCTTAAGGACGACATTCAGGAACTTCTTGCCCTCGGCCTTCTCCTCGTCGGCATGCGAGCCGACTGTGGAGGCGGACTGCTTCTCGACGGTGTACTGCTTCTTGAGCTGCTTGAGCGCGTGCGCGTCCTCCGGCACCTGGACGATGTCGCCGACCTGCGGCGCCATCTTGAAGCCGATGATCTTCACGGGAGCGCCGGGGATCGCCTTCTCCACGAGCTTGCCGGTCCAGTCCTTCATCGCGCGCACGCGGCCGTACAGGCTGCCGGCGATGGCCAGCGCGTCGTTCCTGCGGAGCGTGCCGGACTGCACCAGCACCGTCGCGACCGGGCCTTCGCCCTTGTCGACGTGCGACTCGATGATCGTGCCCGCGGCCAGCCGGTCGGGATTCGCCTTGATGCGTTCAGGATCGAGGTCGGCGACGAGCAGCACCATGTCGAGCAGCTGGTCGAGGCCCATGCCGGTCTTCGCGGACACCGGGACCATCGTGACCTTGCCGCCCCACTCCTCGGGAATGACGTTCTGTTCGGAAAGCTGCGTCTTCACGCGCTGCAGGTCGATGCCCGGCTTGTCCATCTTGTTGAGCGCGACGATGAACGGCAGCTTGGCGGCCTCGATGATCTTGATGACCTCGATGGTCTGCGGCTGGACGCCGTCGTCCGCGGCGACCACGAGGATGGCGATGTCAGCGACGCGCGCGCCGCGCGAACGCATGACGGTGAAGGCCTCATGGCCCGGGGTGTCGATGAACGTGATGCCGCGGCCCTTCTTCTCGACCTGATAGGCGCCGATGTGCTGCGTGATGCCGCCAGCCTCGCCCTTGGCGACGTTGGTCTTCCGGATGGAATCGAGCAGCGCGGTCTTGCCGTGGTCGACGTGGCCCATGACCACGACGACGGGGGCGCGCGGTTTGAGCTTGGCGGCGTCCTCCGCGCCGAGCATGGCCTTGAGCTCGTCGGCGGACATGCCGCCTTCGACCTGCAGGTCCTTCTCCGCTTCCACGCCGACCTCGTAGCCGAGGTCGCCGGCGACGATGCTCGCCGTCTCGAAATCGATCCTCTCGTTCACGGACGCGAGGATGCCGTTCTTCATGAGCTCCGAGATCACGATGTTGAGCGGCAGCGACAGCTTGGCGGCGAAGTCGCGCACGGTGATCACCTTCGGAAGCTCGACCTTCTTCACCTGGGCGACGGCCTCGGTCACGATGCGTTCCTCCTTCTGGTACTTCACCTTGAGGCGGTCCAGCTTGCGCATCTCGGACCACTTCTCCATGATCTTGTTCACGAGCCGGTCGTCCACCTTGATCGCCTTCCGGCCCACGTCAAAACCGAGCTGCGGGAGTTTCTCCCTCAGCTCGTCTGGATTCGCGCGAAGGCGGCGGGCTAGCTCGGAGATGTTCATCGGACGGACGGTATTTCTGCTTATGTGCGTGTAGTCTAGCCTTGTTGCTTCGCGGCGTCAATGCGCGCGCCAAGCCGAGTGGTAAAGTGAAAAAGTGGTAAAGTAACCGCAGAAACGGCCGACCGGACCTTGCCTCTTTGCCGCTTTTACTCTTTTTCACTCGCCGTAATGGACGGTTTCCTCCTCATCGACAAGCCCGAAGGCATCACCTCGCACGACGCGGTGGACCGACTGCGCCGCATTACCGGGATCAGGCGCATCGGGCACGCGGGCACGCTCGACCCGTTCGCGACGGGTCTTTTGATCGTGGGCGTCGGCCGCGGCGCCACCAAACGCCTCTCGGAGATCATGGGCAAGGAAAAGACGTACGAAGCGACGGCCGTGCTCGGCGCGACGAGCGTGACGCAGGACAGGACGGGTACATTGACCGAGTGGTCAAGCGGTCAAGTGGTGAAGAACGATGGCGGCAACAGGCCAGAATGGCCGACGGAAACCGCCGTCCGGGAGGCCATGGCGGGGTTCCTGGGGCCGCAGAAACAGGTGCCGCCGATGTATTCGGCCAAGAAGATCGCGGGCAAGAAGCTTTACGAGCTGGCGCGCGCCGGACTGGAGGTCGAACGGAAACCCGCCGATATCACGATCTACGCGCTCGAACTCCTCCGTTACTCGCCCCCGATGATGTCCTTCAGCGTCCGCTGTTCGGCCGGGACGTACGTCCGGACCCTCGCGCACGACCTCGGACACGCGCTCGGCACGGGGGCGTACCTCGAGGCGCTCCGCCGCACGGCAATCGGCGAATTCCGGGTCGAAAACGCCGCGGAACTCGCCGGCCTGACGCCGGAAAACTGGCAGAAAGCGCTGTTCGCCTTATAAGGAAGGCGGCAACCTTGCCACCCGCAGCCATGCGTGTTACGCTCGAAACACGAAATCAATAACCAATCCTGCGAGTTACGAGCGGTGGGATCCCGCGGGCCGGCCGACGGATGCGAAAGGGCGGCACGGAGTCCGAAAAACGATATGCGATATTCGCTCAATGGCGACCGAGAATGGGTGCACGCGGTGATCGAGACTTTTTTTCCGTCGGCGCGGACGGCGCAAAACGCCGCACGAGCGACGGAAGTGCGGCGTGAACCACACAAACCGGAAGACCGTGAACGAGAAGCCTGACGCCTGAAGCGTCCTGGCTTGGAAACGCATATCGGACCGCCCCGTCGATGCCGGGCAAGGCGTCTTCGGGCGCCGCGACGGAACCTCGCAGGGAAGCGAGGTTTTTATGTCACCGTTCATCATCGCCATCCTGGCGCTCCTCCTGGGCGCGGGAGCCGGGATCGCCGCCGGTTACGCCATCCGCAAGTCGGTGGCGGCCAAGCAGGTCGATTCCGCGGAAGCGAAGGCCGAAAAAGCCGTAAGGGAGGCCGATACGAAGGCCCAACAGATGGTCCTTGAGGCCAAGGAAAAGTCGCTCCGGATGGGCGAGGAGTCCAAGCGGGAGGACGAGAACCGCCGCAAGGAGCTCCGCGTCATCCAGGGCAAACTTGCGAAGATCGAGGAAGACCTGGCCGTCAAGATGAAGGACGCCCAGCGCAAGACCGAGGATCTCGACCGCAAGCATGCGAGGACCAACGAGATCCAGAAGGAGCTCGAGGCGGTCAAGGCGGACCAGATCGTGAAACTTGAATCGGTCGCCGGCCTGACGAAGGACGAGGCCAAGGAGGTCCTCTTCAAACAGGTCGAGGAGATCGCCCAGGACGAGTTCGAGAGCCGCCTGCGGAAGGTCGAGAACATCAATTCCGAAGAGATCGAGAAGAAGGCCCATAATATCCTGGGCCTCGCGTTGCAGCGCCTCGCCTCCTCCCACTCGGTCGAGACGACGACCACGTCCGTCCCGCTTCCGAACGACGAGATGAAGGGCCGCATCATCGGCAAGGAAGGCCGCAACATCAAGGCGGTCGAGCACATGACCGGCTGCGAGATCATCGTCGACGACACCCCGCAGACCATCACCATCTCCGGCTTCTCCCCCATCCGCCGCCAAGTGTGCAAGCTTGCCCTCCTGAAGCTGATCGAGGATGGCCGAATCCACCCCGGACGCATCGAAGAGGCGGTCGACGAGGCCAAGCAGGACCTCGCCAAGGACATCAAGAAGGCCGGCGAAGAGGCCCTCCTCGAGCTTGGCATCCCGATCCAGTCGCTCGATCCGAAGCTCGTGCAGATCCTCGGCCGCCTCAAGTACCGCACCAGCTACGGCCAGAACGTGCTGCGGCATTCGATGGAGGTCGCGCAGCTCTCCGTACTCATGGCGCAGGAGCTGCACGCGGACGTGAAGGTCTGTCGGCTCGGCGGCATCCTCCACGACATCGGCAAGGCCGTGGACCACGACGTCCAGGGCGCGCACCCGGAAATCGGCTACAACATCATGAAGAAGTTCGGCCTGCCGGAGGAGATCTGCTACCAGTCGATCGGCCACCACGAGGACAAGCCGAAGACGCTCGAGGCCATGATCGTGAAGGCCGCGGACGCCATGTCCGGCGCGCGCCCCGGCGCCCGCAAGGACACCTACGAGCTCTACGTGCAGCGCCTCGAGGAGCTTGAGAAGACGGCGGCGAGCTTCCCCGGCGTGGAGAAGGTCTACGCCATCCAGGCCGGCCGCGAAGTCCGCGTGTTCGTCGAGCCGAAGATCGTCGACGACTTCGGCGCCTACCGCCTCGCCAGGGACATCGCCAAGAAGATCGAATCGGAGCTCAAATACCCCGGCGAGATCCGCGTGAACGTCATCCGCGAGACGCGCGTGGTGGAGTACGCGAGATAGAGGCCGGGAGGTTAAGAGGTCAAAAGGTTGAGAGGTGAAAAGACGTCGATTTATTTGACGGATACCCCCTCCCGCGTTACAAGAGGTCGCATGAAAGCGGCCTCTTTTCGTAAACTTAGAATCTGGCAGGAGGCGTTTGCGCTCACCGTGGACGTGTTTCGAATCACGTCGAATTTTCCGGGGACCGAAATGTTCGGCCTCACGTCGCAGGTCCGCCGCTCCGCGAATTCGGTACCTGCGAACATCGCGGAAGGAACAGGAAGATCGTCCACAAAGGATTATCTGCATTTTCTCCACATTGCGCGTGGTTCGGTAAAAGAGACTATCAGCCATCTTTTGCTCGCACAGGCCTTGAAATTCACGGATGACTCGCGCATAGTGCTGCTCATATCGTGATATGAGGGCTTAGATTCCGGAATCAACGCATGCATCAAGGGTCTGCAGGAGTGGCGACCGAACTCGATACCTTAGCATCACGCCATCTTTCGACCTCTCAACCTTTTCACCTTTAACCTCTCAAATGAAAATCCTCATCTTCGGCGACATCGTGGGCAAGATCGGGCGGGAGGCCGTGAAGAAGGTCCTTCCTGAGCTTCGGGCCGCCCACGCGCCGGATCTGGTCATCGGAAACGCCGAGAACCTGGCGCACGGGAAGGGCGTCACCAAGGAATCGCTCGCCGACCTGCTCGACGCCGGCGTGGATTTCTTCACGTCCGGCAACCACGTCTGGGACAAGAAGGACGTGTTCGACGTGTTCTCCGACGCACGGCTGTCCGAGAAGCTGATCCGCCCCGCGAACTACCCGCCCGGAACGCCCGGCGATGGCGCGAGGCTCCTCACGGTCGGTTCGCGGAACGTGCTCGTCGTGAACCTGCTCGGCAGGGTCTTCAGCAGGATCAGTACCGAAGACCCCTTCCGCGCCTTTGACGCCATCCTCGCGGAGAACGCCCCGCGCAAGCTGTCGCTCGTACTCGTCGATTTCCACGGCGACGCGACCTCCGAGAAGACCGCCTTCGGCTGGTACGCCGACGGCCGGGCCGCGGCGGTCTGGGGCACGCACACGCACGTGCCGACGCGCGACGAGCGCGTCCTGCCTGGCGGAACCGCCTACATCACGGACGTCGGCATGACGGGTTTCCGCGACGGCGTCATCGGCGTCGAGCGCGCGGAGATCATCCGGAACTTCACGAGCCAGCTCCCGGTCAAGCATGAGGTGCCGGACGCCGGGTCTGCCGTCGTGAACGCCGTCCTCATCACGACCGACGGCGCCCGCGCGGCATCGATCGAACATCTGCAGCGCGTGATCGCCATCAGCTGACGCGAAAAATCGCGCAACGGAAGGAAAAAGCGGGCGCCGGTCCGCTTTTTTCGACCGGACGAAAACCGGGGGCGAAATTAAGGCGGAAATCGGCACGTGCCGGGAGGATTGACGCGCCGCGGAACGCCATTTTTTGCCCCTATTGTCATAAAAAACGGACTTGTGCTACACTACGGACGTCCATAAATCCATCGTATTCCTAATGTTCGCGCTATGAACAAAGCGGAACTCGTCACGAAGCTCGCGGAAAAGGTCAGCATCTCCAAGAAACAGGCTGAGGACACCATCGAGGCCTTCACCGATGTCGTCATGGACACCCTGAAGGCGGGCGGCGAGGTCACCATCGCCGGTTTCGGCAGCTTCTCCGCGAAGCAGCGCGCCGGCCGCATGGGCGTCAATCCCCAGAACCCGACCGAGAAGATCCAGATCCCCCCGGTGATCGTCCCCAAGTTCAAGGCCGGCAAAGCCCTGAAGGACGCGTTGAAAGGCAAGTAGGTCACAATCTCGAAAGCAAAACCCTCCGCACGCGGAGGGTTTTTGTAAGACAAAAGACGACAGATAAAAATTTTCAGCGGTAGGCAAAAACCGGCCACAGCCGGTTTTTGCGTGCCTCTCTTCCGTCTTTTATCTCCAGTCTTTTATCTTCCGTCTCCCGTCTTCGTCTATGCCGCCATGTACTTCCCCACTTCTTCGACGACCTTCGCGAGCGCGACGAGGCGCGTCTCGCCGGTCTTGCGGTCCTTCCATTCGGCGGCATCCTGCGCGAGGGACTTCTCCGACACGACGAGCCTGATCGGAAGTCCGATGAGGTCGGCATCGGCGAACTTCTCTCCGGCCCTGACGTCATCGCGGTCGTCGTAGACGGCCTCGAATCCTTCCGCCGCCAGGCCGCGGTCGATATCGTCGGCGGCGGCGCGGACGCGCGCGGCGACGGCGGGATCCTTGGCCGACAGCAGCACGAGGTGGACCGGGAACGGCGCGACGGTCTTCGGCCAAATCATCCCCTTGTCGTCATGCGAAGCCTCGACGATGGCGCCGACGAGGCGGGTCACGCCGATGCCGTAGCAGCCCATGATGATGTCCGTCTTCTCTCCGTTCGAGCCGACGACCGCGAATTCGAACGCCTTGGAGAAGCGGTCGCCGAGATCGAAGATGTTGCCGACCTCGATGCCCTTGGCGGCCACGAGCGCCGCCTTGCAGGACGGGCAGGGGTCGCCCTCCTTCACGGTGGCGATCTCGGTGTTCTGGGCGAAGTGGCACTTCCGGCACATCACGAGCGCGTCCTCGCCGGCCGGCGTCTCGACCTGGAACTCATGCGAGACCTTCTTCGTGAAGGAGCCGCCGGACGATTCGGTGACCTTGGCGTCGAGGCCGCAGCGGGCGAAGGTCTTGAGGTAGCCCTGCTTGGCCTTCTCGTAGAACGCCTCGAAGTCCTCCCGGGTCGTGTGGAAGGAATACATGTCCTTCATCAGGAACTCGCGACCGCGCAGCACGCCGCTCTTGGCGCGCAGCTCGTCGCGGAACTTGGTCTGGATCTGGTAGACCGCGAGAGGGAGGTCCTTGTAAGACTGCACGAAGGACTTCACGAGCGGCGTGACGATATCCTCCGCCGTCGGGCCGAGCGCGTACTCCTTGCCGGTCTGGCTGGGGATCTTGAACAGCACGTCCACGGAATCCCAGCGGCCGGACTGCACCCAGTTCTCCTTCGGCTGCAGCGCCGTCATAAGGATCTCCTGCCCGCCGAGCGCATCCATCTCCTCGCGGATGATCGTCTCGACCTTGCGGAGCGTCCGGAGGCCGAGCGGCAGCCAGGTATAGACGCCCGCCATGACGCGGTCGACGAAGCCGCCCTGGACGAGCAGCCTGGCGTTCACGGAATCGGCGTCATGCGGCGCCGTCTTGCTGGTTTTGGCGAAAAGGGAGGAATAACGCATAACGTGGGCCATCGTACCGTGTCCTTCGGCCCAGGTAAAGGGAGGGACTGCGGCACATGTGACGCGCCTGCTGGAGTGGCCAAGCGGTTAAGTGGTAGAGTGGATGTGATCGATAATCACTCGACCGCTTCACCACTCTCTCGTATGTTCCCCTTCAAGAAAAAGGAAGACCGTAATGACGTTCCCGCGGCCACGGCGGCCGCTATCATCCTGGCCGCCGCCGCCCTCTGCATCGGCCTCGCCGCCGCCCGGTGGAGCTGGCTGGCGGTCGACGAACAGGTGCGCATCCGGCAGGACTTCAACGATCTCAAGAGCCAACAGGACCAGCTCAAGATCCAGTTCGACTATTGGGACCAAAAGGTGAGCGCGGAACGCGCGCAGCTGCGCATGATGCGGTTGCAGCAGCCGCAGCCCAACACGAACGGCGGTACGATGATGCCGACTCGTTAAAAGCCGGCCATCGCGAGGCGCGCCGCCGGCGACCTCGAAACGGTCGCCTTGCGGCGCACCTCGCATGGCCTACCCGCCCGGCGATGAGGCTGCGCGCGAGGAAAAAGAAAAAAGAAACCGCCCTGTCGACGGGCGGTTTTCGAATACATCTCTTGATTATCCCTGATTTCCGTCCTCTGTCTTCTGTCGTCTGTCGTCTTTCATCTCCCGTCTTCCGTCTTTTATCTCTTCACCCTGATGATCGCGCCCAAGTCCGGATGGCAGGCGCCGATCTCGACGCGGCCGCTGGCGGTGCGGTTGATGTAGTAGCCGGTGTTGCCGTCGCCGAGGGGCGAATCGACGAGGGACGTCTCGGGGTCCACGCCGTCGCCGAGAGGATCGATCGGGAGCTCGACCAGGTACTTGTCGACGAGGCCGTCGACGTTGACCGTGCCGTCATCGAGCTGCGCCACGCAATCGAGCGAGGTCGTCGGCATGGTGAGCCCGTTCGTGACCGCTCCGGGGCAGCTGGGCGTCGACGCGGTCGCGGTCGTGCACGTGGCGCCGGCGGTCGAACGCACGATGACCTGGGCGGTGGTCGTATTGGTGTCGATCTTGGCGACGGGATCGCCGTCGTAAGGGACCTTGTCGTCGGCCTCCTTCGCGAGCATGGCGTTCAGGATGGAATACGCCTCGGCCGCGCGGCGGACATTGCGGGTCTCGCGGAGACGCTGCAGCGGCGCCACGGCCACGAGGATGGCCGACGCCAAAAGGCCGATGATGCCGATGACGATGAGGAGTTCGATGAGGGTGAAGCCCTTCCGAT
Organism: Patescibacteria group bacterium; assembly: GCA_036171355.1. Lineage (GTDB taxonomy): Bacteria > Patescibacteriota > Patescibacteriia > SG8-24 > SG8-24 > JAHFIW01. Next base: position 9,138 of record JAVHQX010000092.1, read on the forward strand.
CGCGCGTATGCCGCATATACGGCGAGTATAACATAGGGAGCGCCAGTCGTGGAGGATATGGGGGAGTTTCGGGCGTTGTACCGACATTGACGCCGCGGGTCCTGTCGCGGGTCACCCCCGTTGGGTGCTCCCCCGGGTCGCGGCCCGGGGTGCGCGCCCAGCGGGGGTCCCCCACCCGCGCCACCCGCGGTGACGGTCGATGGACGTCCCAAAATCATGGTTGGAAATACGCTCGGCCCGCAGAGGCGGCAAACGATGCCGCCCGGCCTCGCGCAAGGAAGACGTCTTGTCCGCAAGGAACCAAAAACCCCGCCGTGGGCGGGGTTTTTCGGTCCGGATCAGCGCTTCACTCTGATGGCGGAGGCCTGTTCGGGATAGCAAGAGCCGATCTCGATACGATTGCCGGTCGTGCGATGGATGTAATAGCCGGTATTGGTATTGCCGAACGCAAGGTTGCCCACGGTCGGGACCGTGCCGGCGCCGCGCGGATCCATCGGTATGGAGGCGATATAGGTCGGAACGATCGACTTGGTCTTGTTGGTGACGGCGCCCGCGAAAACCGGGCTGGGCGTGTTGGAGCACGTGATGAGCGTGTCGGAGGTAACCACCGAGACCGTGCATTCGCTGCCGACGGCGGAGACGATGACATCGCCGACCGAGACCTCCGTGATGAACGCGGTGCCCGTGCCGGTCACGGTCGTACTGGACGAGATCGCGGTGCCGGCCATGAGGCCGCCGAGATTGGCGACGCAACCCTTGCCCGCGGCGGTCGAGAGCGCGGCTGCCGGGCAGGCGGGCGCGGTCGCGGGAACGCCGCACGCGACGCCGGCATCGCCGATGACGATCACCTGAGAGTTCGTCGCATCGTTGTTGATCGGCGCCGAGCCGAGGCCCCCGAACAACTGCCGGTCATCGACCTGCTTCGTGAGGATGGCGTTCAGGACGGCGTTCGTCTCCGAGTAGCGGCGGGCGTCGCGGGAGTCCTGGATGCGCTTCACCGGGTCGACGGCCACGAGGACCGCGGCGGCGAGGAAGCCGATGATGCCGATGACGATGAGGAGCTCGATGAGCGTGAAGCCCCTTGAGACGCGGCGCTGGCGATGCATAAATAGGCTCGATTTAGCTTAAAACGAAGTATCTATTTATAGTATAGCATATTATGCCGGATATCGAAACCCCCGCATGACTCGGGGGTTCAGCCACAGGTTGGTGCCAGGCGCCGGATGCGACGGTGCACACAGTACAGGGTAAAGCATGATGTAAACGACAATGCCGCCACGTAGGAGTCGCCGACCTATCGACAGTCGGGAAACATTCCCCATTTGTCTAAGAAGAGCACGTTTTCGGCCCTTCGACAAACGGACAGACTACCGTTTCATGACGGGCGCCTCCGCCCGCACCTCCGCTGTCTCCGTTTCCGTATCGTAGGCCTGGACCGTATACAGAGGGGCGCCGAGCGAATAGTCGGCCGCGTTCTGTCCCGCAGGCACCGCATCCGTCAGGGCCTTGCCGAGGAACGGCGCGAGCGCCTTTTCGGGAAGGAGCAGCGCGCGGAAGCGCAGCGTCAGGCTGGCGGTGAACGTCGCGCCCACGGTCCCGGATTTCGGCCAGGTCGCGGCGATCTCCTTCGAGGTCGTCAGGTCGGGATTGAGCTTCTCGTCCTCCGCGACCATGACCGCGAAATTGTCGAGCGCCTCCTTCTTCAGCTTCTCGGCGAGTTTCGCCTTGGCCGCGGCGATGTCGTCGCCAGTGACGACCGTCGCCTTGCCGGCGCCGCCGGTCATGGGGGCGTCGCTCTTGGCGGTGATGACTTTCTGCAGGTCGGGCGGAAGCCCGGGAATGGTGAACGTGGCGGGTCCGATGTCCCCCGCCGGACCGGGCTGGTCAGCGGCGACGTCGACGGTCACCGATCCGTTCGCGGGGATGGGCGATGCGGCCTTCATGCGGAACAACACGCCATCCTTCGAGAGCAGCCGCGTGGTCGCGACGAAGGTATAGGAATGGGAGGTCGTGTTGATGATAGTGGCCTTGCCGGACGCCTTGCCCGCGGCGGTCGTCGACGTTCCCGTGGCGGGGAAGGCGTCGGAAGCCTTCACGTCGGTCTCGACGATGCGGGTGACGATGAAGGGCTTGTCGCCGGCCGGCTTGGCGGTCGTGCCCACGAGGACGGTGACGCTCACGGATGATGGCATTTCCGCGACCGACGGCGCGGGAGCCGGAGCGGGCGCCGACGCGGCAGGCTTCTTCGCCGGGAACGTCGGGAGGCCGTTCTTCTTCACGAACATGTAGATGCCCGCCGCCGCTGCGGCGAAACAGAGCAGGACGAGCACCACGAGCGGCACGATCTTGCGGAGGGCGGAACGGTCGCGCGGCGGCCTGTGCACGAACATGGGCTTCTTCTTCGCGACGATCTTCGCGGCCTTGGCGGGCGCGGGAGCGGAACCCCGGTTCAGGATGTCCTCGATCGAAAGCTTGCCTTCGTCACCCTTCACGTCCCCTCCTTTCGCCTCGAGGTCGACCTTCTGAGCCTGGATATCTTCTTCTGCGCGGAGGATGTCGCCGATGCCGAGACCGAAATCGGGCTCATCGGCGGGCGCGGGGGCGGCGACGACCGGCTGCGCAAGTTCCGGCGGCGTCACGTCAACCACCGTCGGGGCCGACGCGGCGGGTGCGGGCGGTTCGGCCTCCTCCTGCGGCTCTTCCTCCACCGGCGCGGCGGGCGCTGGGACGGCCGAAAACTCGGCCGGGAGCTCCTCTGCCGCTTCGGCGGCGGGCGCCGGAGCCGGGGTCGCCGTGCTCTCCTCCGCCTCGGCGCGCTTCTTCTTTGGATGAGGTTTTTTGGCGTGCGTGGCCATAGATAGTGAGGATGTTATCGCGCCTAGGAGCCTTTTTACCCCCGCGAGGGGACCGGTGCCGTCTCGGGCCGCGTGCGGGAGGAGGTTCAGTCCGGGACTCTCCCTCGCGCCGATCGCCCTGGCCGCCAAGCCGAGCGCGGTGCCATAGAGGTTCGCCGTCCCCGCATCGACCGTTTCCTCGGCCGCGTCGGTGGCGATACCCCGGAACGGGTCGCCGCGACCTACCGCGATGCCCTGGAAATCGGACGCAAGATACTCGACGAACCCGGGGACCAGGCTGGTGCCGCCGGAAAGAAGCACTGCCCGGACCTTCGGACCGAAACGCCGTTCGGCGTACTGGATGGTCTTGCGGATCTCGTTGATGAGTTCCTCGGTCGGCTGCTGCAGCACCAGGAATATCCGACCGTCGCCCTCCGCGGGATCGAAGCCCTGGGTCCGTAAGAGCTTTTCCGACTCGGCGAAACCGACTTTCATCCGCTTCTCGAGGGCCGCGACGAGCTTCTCCGCGCCGAACGGGATGTTGGAGCTCATGCGCACGCCGTTCCTGTCCGCGACGACGAGCAGCGTCGTCCTGCTGCCCACGTCGACCTCGAGGACGGGCTCCGCGGGATGCGACGCTCCGACCCCGCGGATGAGCGCGAAGTCCTCGCTGTCGAAGAAAAGCGGCTGCGCGCCCGCGCGGACGAGGACGCTGCGGTAGGCCCGTGCGAC